>JAJBVC010000152.1 GCA_020860025.1 Clostridiales bacterium
TTTATGGCTAAACAGTATAAAATATATTTGCTGAAAAAGGCAAATAATAAATTTATATTTTTGGAGGTATTTCCATGGTTAAAGTTGCTATCAATGGCTTTGGTCGTATCGGCAGACTCGCTTTTCGCCAAATGTTCGGCGCAGAAGGCTACGAAGTAGTTGCAATCAACGATCTTACAAGCCCAAAAATGCTTGCTCATCTTCTTAAGTACGATTCATCACAGGGCAAATATGCTCTTGCTGACACAGTTTCAGCTACAGACGATTCTATCATCGTTGACGGCAAGGAAATCAAAATTTATGCAATGGCTGACGCTTCTCAGCTTCCTTGGGGCGAACTTGGTGTTGACGTTGTTCTTGAATGCACAGGTTTCTACTGCTCAAAGGAAAAGGCTTCTGCTCACGTTAAGGCAGGCGCTCGTAAGGTTGTTATTTCCGCTCCTGCAGGCAACGACCTTCCTACAATCGTTTACAATGTAAACCACGACACTCTTACAACTGATGATACTGTAATTTCCGCTGCTTCCTGCACAACAAACTGTCTTGCTCCTATGGCTAAGGCTCTTAACGATTATGCTGAAATTCAAAGCGGTATTATGTGTACAATTCACGCTTACACAGGCGATCAGATGACTCTTGACGGCCCACAAAGAAAAGGCGACCTTCGTCGTTCACGTGCTGCCGCTGTCAATATCGTTCCTAACTCAACAGGCGCTGCAAAGGCAATCGGTCTTGTTATTCCTGAACTTAACGGCAAGCTTATCGGCTCCGCTCAGAGAGTTCCTACTCCAACAGGTTCAACAACAATTCTTACCGCTGTTGTTAAGGGCAAGGATGTTACTGTTGACGCTATCAACGCTGCTATGAAGGCTGCTTCAACAGAGTCTTTCGGCTACAATACCGATGAAATCGTTTCTTCTGATATAGTTGGTATGAGATACGGCTCACTTTTTGACGCTACTCAGACAATGGTTCTTCCTATTGCTGACGATCTTTATGAGGTTCAGGTTGTTTCTTGGTATGATAACGAGAATTCATACACTTCTCAGATGGTAAGGACAATCAAATATTTCTCCGAACTTTCATAAAAGGGTTGGTGTATAAGTGTCATAACCACGTCGTCCAAACACATTTCGCATTCAAACAAATTGCTGACGCAATTCATAACGAATGCTCCATATGTTTCTCCTCTCCCCACAAAGCCAAAGGCTTTGCGGGGGCCCCGAATGCCTATGGTTAAATTGCTTAATTAAATATATTAGCAATAATGTTGTTTACGTTAAGAACACTTGAAAGGCATTGTGAACATCGAGTTCACAGTGCCTTTGGTCGTTTTAAGCCTTTTGGTCGGAAACAGTACAATTGTACAGTAATCCTCCCAAAATGCTTAATTCTGACTACTTCTCCACCAACCCGGGGCGGTGTATAAGTGTCATAACCACGCCGTCCAAACACATTTCGCATTCAAACAAATTGCTTAATTAAATATTATTAGCAATAATGTGTTTTTGTGATTTAACGTTAAGAATCAAAAAAAAGCAGTGCATTTTGTTTGCACTGCTTTTTTATTCTATAAAGTGTTTATCATCTATATGTTTTATTCTTCGGATTCGGTTGAGAGCAGGATTCGGTCGTTATCAAGTTCCTCACCCGATGTAACCTTGAACTTCGCCATAAGGTCGGCTGTTGTAAGCGATTTCTTTTCCTCGCCCGAAACGTCGTAAATTATTTTGCCGTCATTCATCATAATCAGCCTGTTGCCGATTGAGATTGCATCCTTCATATTATGAGTAATCATTATAGTTGTAAGATTGTCCTGCGAAACGATTTTTTCCGTTAATTCAAGAACTTTCTTCGCCGTCTTAGGGTCAAGCGCCGCCGTATGCTCATCAAGAAGCAGAAGCCTCGGCTTTTTAAGCGTTGCCATAATAAGCGTTACCGCCTGTCTTTGACCGCCCGAAAGCAAGCCTACTTTTGATGTGAGACGAGTCTCAAGTCCCAAATCAAGCGACCTTAGAAGTTCAGCGTAATCTTCCTTTTCCTTACGTGAAACGCCGATTTTAAGCCCTCTGTGCTTTCCTCTGCGTGCGGCTATAGCAAGATTTTCGGAAATCTGCATATCAGCTGCGGTTCCGTTCATCGGGTCTTGAAAGACTCTGCCGATATATTTTGCTCTTTTATGCTCCGAAAAACGTGTTACGTCAACGCCGTCGATAGTAATTTTACCGCAGTCAACAGGATAAACGCCCGCAATCATATTGAGAAGCGTAGATTTACCTGCGCCGTTACCGCCGATTACGGTAACAAAATCGCCTTCGTTAAGCGTTAGGTCAACGCCCTTGAGCGCCTTTTTTTCATTTATTGTACCGGGGTTAAAGGTTTTATGAACATTTTCAATTTTAAGCATTATTCCTTAACCTCCTTAACCTTAACGTGTGTTTGTGCGTATTTATTTCTGAGGTAGGGGATACCAAGGAATATCGCAACTATTACCGCTGTCAGAAGTTTGAGGTCGTCCGTATTAAGACCGAGGCTGATAACAAACTGCATTACGATATAGTAAATTATTCCGCCTAAAACGGCAGCTAAAAGCCTGAGCGCAAAATTCTTGAAAATCTTGCCGAAAACAACTTCGCCTATAATTACCGCCGCAAGACCGACTACTATTGCACCTCTGCCCATACTTACGTCGGCATATCCCTGATACTGTGCTAAAAGTCCGCCCGCAAGCGCTACAAGACCGTTTGAAATAACAAGTGCAATTATCTTTGAAACATTTACGTTTATGCCGTTAGCACGTGCCATATTCTGATTTGAGCCTGTCGCACGAATAGCGTGACCTACCTCCGTATCGAAAAACCAGTAAAGCACAGCGATAATTACGACCGCAAAAATAGCAACAACAATAAGTGCCTGCGAAACATTTGTCATACTCGCAATTAAATCGTAATTGTATACAGACAGCGCCTGATTACTCTTTCCGAGTATACGCAGATTGATTGAATAAAGCGCAAGCTGAGTTAATATACCGGCAAGAATCGGCGGTATGCCCAGCAAAGTATTAAGAATACCCGTGACAAGACCTGCAAGACAGCCGGCAAGAAAAGCAAGCAAAATTGCAAGATACACATTTGCGCCCGAAATCATAGACATAACAAGAACTGCGCCGCCGGTGGCAAGTGTGCCGTCAACAGTTAAATCGGCAAAATCAAGCACTCTGTATGTTATGTAAACACCGATTGCCATGATTCCCCAAATAAGACCTTGACCGATTGCACCGGGTAAAGCGGTGATAAAGGAACCCATATAAAATAACCCCGTTTCCGAAAATAAGAGCAACAAGCATTGCTCATTGCTCTTATAATTATAATTTAAATTTATTAAACAGTCAATACAATATTATGTTTAATTAAATATTATTCGGAGTCAGAATCGCTGAAATCGTAGGCAGTGTAACCGTCAGGAATTTGAACGTTGTACTTTTCAGCCATTTCTTCATTGTAATAATAAGTAACATTTTCTGTCTGCCATACGTTCATTGTTGACGGGTCAGTACCGTTTACAAGAATGTCATAAGCCATTTCGCCGGCTTTTTGACCGATTTCATAGAATGAAATTGAAAGTGTTGCAACAGCGTTTGTACTCTCAAATATGCCCTCTTCACCTGCGATAATCGGAACTCCCGCAGCTTCGCAAACTGTAGAGATGATTGAGCCGTTTGATGCAGCTGTGTTATCGGTAGGAATGTAGATAACATCAGATTCGCTTGCAGCTTTTTGAGCAACGGACTGAATGTCGTTAGAATCTGCAAATGAATAGAAATTACATTCAATACCTTGCTCCTCAAGAGCTTCCTTAACGCCGTCTACCTGGAACTTTGAATTAGCCTCGGCAGAGCAGTAAATACATCCTACAACCTTTGTGTCCGGGAACAAATCAAGAATCTGCTGAGCCTGACTTGCAAGCGGTGCAAGGTCGTTTGAACCTGTTACGTTAATTCCTGTAGCGTCGGTAGGAGCCATTGTGCTTTCATCACCAAAAAGTGCAACGCCAAAGTCTGTGATTGAAGTTGCAACAACAGGAATTTGAGATGAAGCTGTTGCCGTCGCACAAGCCTGAAGTGCCGGAGTTGCATTCGCCATAATCAAATCAACACCGTCTGATACGAACTGGTTTGCAATAGTTGAGCAAGCAGCCGTGTCGTTTGACGCATTCTGATAATCATATGTGATTGTCTGTCCGCCCTCTTCGGCAAGCTCGTTAAGCCTGTCTTGGAAGCCCTGTGTAGCAGCGTCAAGTGCGTCGTGCTGAACAAGCTGGCAAATGCCGACTGTGAATTCTGTTTTAGCTACTGTATCTGTGTCGGCAGACGAAGTATCGTCGGAACTTGCGGAACAGCCTGCAAATACCGATGCAATCATCAAACCTGATAACGCAAGAGCAGCAACTTTTTTTACTGATTTTTTCATAAAAATACCTCACATTTATTTATTAAGTAAATTCAGTTTAGCACATAAAAGCGTTAAAATCAATACTTTGTACAAAATTTCTACTCAAAAATATCATAATAATATCAATTTTGCATTAAATTCACATAAAAAAGCCCTCCAAACGGAGAGCTTTCTAATATAGGTTTGTTTTATTTAACCTTTATTGATTTTGTACTTGACCAGCTGCCGTATACTTTCTTGCCGTCAACTGTTTTGTATGCACGGACACGAACGTAGTATGTCTTATTGCTTTGAGCGGTTGAAATTGTATAGCCGGTAGTATTTTTATTTTTTACAACTTGTGTCTTTTTGTTAGATGAAAAATCTTTTGTTGTAGACCACTGAATTTCATATCCCGAGGCAGCAACATACTTGTATTTTACCCAAAACTTTTTCTTGCTTGATGAATTTATTTTTTTAATTGTTGCTGTAGTCGGCTTGGGAGTTACTTTTACAGATGAGCTTTTCTTTCCGTATTTTGTCTCTGAATCCTTAATATAAGCCGCTACCTTATAACTTCCGACGCTGCCTGTTTTAAGATTTTTAATCGTATATGTGTTGTTGCTTGAGCCTGTTATGGTTTTAACTTTCTTCCAGCTTTTGCTTGAGCTGTCATATTTGTAAACAACATAGCCTGTTGCTTTGCCCATTTTATCCCAAGTGAGCGTAACCGAATCGGTAGTTCTCTTTTTAACCTTTAAGCCTGTAACCTGGTCGGGAAGAGTGTACCACGTTTTGGTGCTTGACGATGTGCCGTAAACGTATGTTCCGTCACTGTCTTTTCTTCCTGCCGATACGGTTATTTGATAATTATAAGCAACATTAAGATTTTTAATCGTATAGCTTGTTGACGTAGTTGTTTTAGTTCGTGTATAGCCTGTTGATTTGGTGACGATTGTTACCTGATATTTTTGTGCGCCTTTTACGGATTTCCATTCAAATGTAAGTGATGTTTTTGTTCTTGAAGTGAGCGACAAACCGCTTACCTTTTTAGGAATGATTTTGAACTTGAATTTCCAAGTCTGACCCTCGTAAGTGCCTATACCTGTTGCGGTGACATAAGCGGTTCCGACTTCAATATTGTCTTTATAAGAAAGAGTATAGTCAGTATCAAGCGTCAGTGTTTTACCTTTGGTATTTGTTACCGTAGGAGTCGGAGTAATCTCCTTGCCGGTATAATACTGAGTTTCAATTTCAACAGTTGCGTTTGATTTTGTATACCTGAAATTAACATCGGCATTGCCGCTGATTCCGCTGACAGAGCCCGATGACGAGTACTGCCAGTAATCATAATCGCCCGAATAATCTGTGCTTGTTGTATAGTGAGCAAGCCAGATTTCATAATCATCCGCTATAGTGCTTGCGTTTAAATTGTTTGTCAGAAAGCTCTTGTTAGCGTAAAGGCATCCGTCATAGCCTGCATCTTCAACCTTTTCAAGAAATGCAAGAGCGTTGTTTGTCATCTGCTTCTTTGACAAATTAGTGCTGTCGAGCCTGCCTGTTGAGACGTCTGCAAATTCATAGTCGAATACTACGGGAAGAGTGAGACTATAATTTCCGATAACGTCAAGAACCTTTTGCGCTTCCGCTTCAGCCTCTGACGTTGTAAGCGCCTGAGAATACCAGTAAACACCTACTTTAAGACCTGCGTCAATAGCGTCCTCAATATTTTGAGCGTAGTTTGCATCGTAAACGAGGGAATGTTTTGATTTGGTATATCCCGTATATCCGACACGAATAAAAACAAAATCAATGCCGTCGTTTTTAACTTTTTCAAAGTCGATAGTTCCGTTATGCTCGGACACGTCAACACCGTGTGAAATATTGTATCCGCTTAATTTGCTTTGATGAGTATACGTTTTATTAGTATATTCACTCGTAGTTTTAGTAGTGCTTGCAAAAGCGACAAAGCTGCCCTGCAATACCATCATCAAAGCCAAAAATGTGCAAAAAATTTGCAGAACATACTTTTTAACTAAGGATTTTTCCTCCATGTTATCTCTCCTTACTGAACCAATAATCGAAGTCAACATAATTACTTTCCACACCGTCGCAGCTGCCTGTTTTGGTGTATTGCCACATTTTATAACTGCCTGAATATGAAACACTGTCATTGTAATCGGCAACCCATATCACAGTGTCGTCATCAAGCTTATTGACGTTTATCTCGCTGTCAAACATCCATGACGAAGCGTAAACTCCGCTGCTGTAGCCGTATTTATTCATAGTTTCACAAAAGGCTTCTATAATTTCGGCGCTTTCATCTGCGGACAAATCAGCGTCATAAAGCCTGCCTGTTTCGTTTCCGTCAGAGTCATACGGTATTTCATAGTCAATAATAACCGGCAGTGAAATATCATAATTCTTTATGACAGAATATAGATGCTTTGCCTCTTCTTTTGCTTCATCAGCCGTAATCGCCTGAGTATAAAAATACACTCCGACTGGAATGTCAGCACTGTTTGCCTCTTTAAGATTATACTTTGCATTTTCGTCGGTTACGATTTTACCGCTGCCATAGCCTCTGTATCCTACACGAATCATTGCAAAATCAACCTGCTCTTTGACTGTCTGCCAGTCAATATCGCCGTTATGCTCCGACACGTCGATTCCTACAGCGGTATCCTTTTGAAAATCATATAAATCCTTTGACCTGCTGCCGCTGCCGACCGAAAGGACGACAACGGTTATTATAATGCCCGCAAGAACCACAGCGCAAATTCCAATCACAAGCTTATTCATTTTTACTTTTTTGGTAACCGCTTTTTTAGCAACAGGCATATCGTTCTCCTTTTTACAAAAATCATATTAACACAAAATATCAGTAAATTCAAACCTCAAATCCATAAATAACAGAATGTTTACAATATTGTATAAAAATGACAACTTATATATCATATATTTGATTGTTATTTGATGTGATGACATGCGGTTAATGTATTTTAGGGCTTTAAAGTAATTACTTGACAAGCGTTTTTAGTGTATTATAATGTATATAGTTATAAAGATTTATAAGTTAAAGGTGACTGAAAAATGGACAATATGACAAATACGACGTTTAAAAGAAGGCTTCCTTATCCTCAGGACATAAAAAAGGAAATGCCTCTTTCAGACAAAGCGACAGAGATTAAAGCTAAAAGAGACAGGGAAATTGCAAAGGTATTTACAGGTGAAAGCGATAAGATGTTACTTGTTATCGGGCCCTGTTCCGCCGACAGAGCGGACAGTGTTCTTGATTATATTCACCGCCTTGCGGAAATTCAGCCTGAGGTGCAGGACAAGATACTGATTATTCCTCGTATTTATACGGGCAAACCAAGAACAACGGGAGCAGGATATAAGGGTATGCTTCACCAGCCCGACCCTGACAAAGAGCCTGATATGCTCGAGGGAATCAAGGCTATTCGTGAGCTGCATAAGGATGCGATTGAGCAAACAGGGCTTACGTGTGCTGACGAGATGCTTTATCCTCAAAATTACAGGTATCTTTCGGATTTGCTGTCGTATATTGCAGTCGGCGCTCGTTCTGTTGAAAATCAGGAGCATCGTCTTGTATCATCGGGTATTGACGTTCCCATAGGTATGAAAAATCCGACAAGCGGCGACCTTTCGATTATGCTCAATTCAATTAAAGCGGCGCAAAGCGGTCACACGTTTCTTTACAGAGGCTGGGAGGTTGAATCAAAAGGAAATCCTCTTGCGCACGCTATTCTTCGTGGCAGCGTAAGTAAGCACGGCAATAATCACGCAAATTATCATTATGAGGATTTAAGACAGCTTTACGATATGTATTGCAACGGCGGTTATGAAAATCCTGCCGTTATTGTGGATACAAACCATTCAAATTCAGGCAAAAAATATCTTGAACAGGTTAGAATTGCAAACGAAGTACTTCATTCAATGCGTCACTGCGGTGATGTAAGAAGTATGGTAAAAGGATTTATGATTGAATCCTATATTGAGGACGGCAGTCAAAAGGTTGAGGACGGTGTTTACGGTAAATCAATAACAGACCCTTGCCTTGGCTGGGAAAAAACGAAGGATATGATTTACTCAATAGCCGACCAGCTTTAATTTAAAATGAATTTATTTTAACATTTGCCTTTTTCTTGCAATTTGCGGCCATTGGTGTATAATATTTATAGAATATTTTAAGGAGAATTAGCTATGCTTGATAAAAGAAAAGTAGTTATTATTGGTGCTGGTCACGTAGGTTCTCACGTTGCAATGGCACTTTGCTTTCAGGGAACGTGTGATGAAATCGTCTTTATTGACAAAGACAAAGAAAAAGCAATCAGCAATTGCTATGATGTAGCCGATGCCTGTTTGTTTTTAGGCTCTACAACTAAAATCAGCGTAGGCGATTATAACGACTGCAAGGACGCTGATATTATTGTTATTTCCATCGGTATGCCGAGAAAGCCGGGTCAGACAAGACTTGAAATGCTTGATGATTCTATTGTTATGCTCAAGGACGTTGTTGATAACTTAAAGCCGGTTGATTTTAAGGGTATTATTATTTCAATTACAAATCCCGCAGACATTATTGCTGATTATGCAAGACGTCATTTGGGACTGCCGAGGGAAAGATGCTTTTCAACAGGAACGTCGCTTGATACGGCAAGGCTTAAAAGAACTGTGAGCGAGCTTGCGAATATAGATCGCAAAAGTGTTACTACCTGTGCAATAGGAGAACACGGGGACAGTTCGTTTGTTCCGTTTTCAACGCTTACTATCGGCGGACAGTTTTATAAGGATTTGCAGCAGGCTAAGCCTGAAAAGTACGGAAATTTAACCGAGGATTTTGTGCTTGAAAGAACACGTTATATCGGCTATGATATTATCAATGGCAAAGGTTCTACAGAATTTGGTATAGGTGCAGCCTGCGCCGATATGTGCAAGGCAATTTTCCATGATGAAAAGAGAGTTATACCTGCTTCCGTACTTCTTGACGGAGAATACGGTATGCACGATGTTGCCTGCGGTGTTCCATGTGTTATCGGCAGAAACGGAATTGAGGATATAATTGAGCTTCCTCTTAATGATAAGGAAAAGGAACAGCTTGAATATACCTGCAATGTAATCAGGGAAAATATAAAAAGAGCCGAGAAAATCTAACTAAAACTTTAAACGGAGAACAATATGAAAATATACAACGTTATGCAGTACGGCGCAAAGGGCGACGGACGGACAAATGACGCATTTTCAATTCAGCACGCAATAGACGACTGTGCAAAAAACGGCGGCGGTCAGGTGGTATTGCCGAGCGGTCATATATTTTATTCCGATTCAATTCGTCTGCGTTCAAATGTTGATTTGCATATTCAAAAGGGTGCGTCTATAAAGGCAACGTCAAATATTGACGGATATATTCGTCCGAACAAGCTGATTAACGACCCTAAAACCGCTCTTATAGGAAACCCTGTAACAGGTAAGCCGAGCTTTGTGTTTATTTACGGCTATGAGGCGGATCACGCAACTATCAGCGGCGAGGGTACTATTGATGCAAACGGTCATGCTTTTGTTCAGCGTAAGGATAAATATTATGTTACAGGTGATTTTTACCCACGTCCGACAGTGATTTATGTTGAAAAAAGTAATCATATCACATTTAAAGAGTTTACGGTAGTTGACGCTCCGTTTTGGACTCTCCATCCTGCCGGCTGTGACGATGTTCTTATTGACAGAATCAGAATTTTAAACGATTTAGACGTTGCGAACAGTGACGGCATTGACCCCGACCATTGTTCAAACGTGCGTATTCTCGGCTGTCACGTAACATGTGCAGACGATTGCATCTGCCTTAAAGCGTCTAAGGGCAACAGCGAATACGGCCCGTGCGAAAATATAATTATTGACGGATGTACGCTTGTATCTACATCGGCAGCAATAAAAATCGGGACTGAGGGTGTCGGCGATTTTAAAAATGTACTTGTTTCAAACTGTATTATAAGCCGTTCAAACAGAGGTATTTCAATTCAAATTCGTGACGGTGGCTGCGTAGAAAACGTGTCATATCAGAATATTATAATTGAAACAAGGCGATTTTGCCCTGATTGGTGGGGAACTGCCGAGCCTATTGTTATTACGACTTTTAACAGAGATGAAAATACAAAAAGCGGTACAATCAAAAACGTTCGTTTTTTTAATGTTACGGCTAAAGGCGAAAACGGTGTTCTTATTCACGGAAACAGTGAAAATATTATTGAAGATGTTACTTTTGAAAACTGCAAAATCGAGCTTACAAAAACAAGTAAATGGCAGTGCGGTCTTTACGATTTGCGTCCATGTCTTGACTGGGGAGTTGAAAGCTACGATAATTCCGCATTTTTCATAAGATATGCAAAGAATGTAACTATTGAAAAAACAAAAACACGTTGGGGCAATATATGCGACAGCTACAAGCATGCTATTGATGCCGAAAACGTGGAAAATTTATCGCTGATTCGTTTTGACGGCCACAGCGTCGGCAAAGATGTTGATGATTTTAAATTTAATAATGTCAGCATTGCAAAGTAAGGCGTATAATAATTTTAATAAAGAAAGGCTATGTGATTAGTATGATAGAATTAAAGGCTTATAAGGTCAACAAACTTGAAGTGGAAAACAGGGCAAAGCCCGGCACGCAGTTAAAACTGCAAAATCAGTTAAAGTATAATGTAAATTATATGGATGATGATAAAAAGTGCCTCGGTATTATGGAGCTTCGTATTACGGATGCGCAGATGAATCCGTTTGAGATTAAAATTGAAATGGTAGCGGAGTTTACCTATGGTGACGAGGATGAAAAGGCTGATATTCATACAACATCGTTTGACCAGCTGTTTCCGTTTGTACGTCAGATTGTCAATACAGCGGCATCGTTTACAGGTATGTCGGGTCTTATGATTCCGATTATGCGTCTTAATAAGGATACAGTTCAGGTAAATCCTGTAAAGACAGACGAAAGCTCACCTTTAAACTAAGTAAATAAGTAGAAAAAATCCTCTCTATAGCTTGTGCTGTAAAGAGGATTTTGTTTAATAATCACTGTTTGTATTGTTCAGTCAATTCCGAGAACATCGTCAGCCTCATCGGTGTCAAGCTCCTCGACCTTGCGAAGATTTTTTTGAATAATTGAATTTCTGTGGTCTGCTTCGTCAAGCACCTTGCCTGCCTCGTCAACCTTTTTGCGAGCCTTTGCAAGTAAATCGCCGAACTTTTCATACTGCATTTTGGCAGCGCCGAGAACTTTCCAAACCTCGTTTGCCTTTTCGTTAATCGCAATAGTGCGAAATCCCATAGCAAGCGAATTAAGAAGAGCCGTTATTGTAGACGGGCCCGCAATCATTATTCCATCGGTTTGAAGCTTTTCTGCAAGACCTGTTTTTGACGCTGTAACTTCAGCGTAAAGTCCCTCGGTAGCAAGATACATAATTGCAAACGGAGTAGTTTCGGGAGAGCTGATATACTGCTTAATCAGCCTTGCCTCATCTTTAATTCTTGCTTCAAGCGCTTTTTTAGCTTGCTCTACCGCCGCTGAATCTCCTGCCTCAGCCGCTGCTGAAAGTCTTGCGTAATCCTCCATAGGGAATTTAGAATCAATCGGAAGATATGTAAACGTATTTTCTCCCTGATTCGGAATTTTAACCGCAAATTCAACCTGACCGTTATACTTCGGATTTGTTTTAACATTAGTTTCGTACATACCAGGAATGGTTTGGTCAAGAATATTTCCGAGCTGAACCTCAGACCAAGTGCCACGGCTTTTTACGTTGGAGAGCATTTTGTTAAGTCCTGTAACGCTTGTCGTCACTCCGGCTGAAAGCTCTTTCATTTCACCAAGGCTTTTATATACGTTTGAAAGCTGCTCGGAAACTGTTTTGAATGAAGCGTTTAGGCGAGTGTTCAGCGTTTCGGTCAGCTTTTCATCAACGGTTTTACGCATTTGTTCAAGCTTTTCTTCATTGCTTTTTTGCATAGAACTTATGGCATCGCCCGTTAATTTTGTTTGCTTTTCGGCATTTTCGTTGAGCGTTTCAATAAGCTTTATTTGCTGCTCGTAATTTTTTTCTGTCAGAGAGTGCATTTGGTTTGAAAGCTGCTGTATAGCCTTTTCCGACTGCTGTGAATTTATGTCGAATTTTTGGCTGAGCAGTGAGATTGAATTGTCATTTTTAGGCTTTCTGACGAGTAAAATTATCAGCAAAATTACAATCAAAACGGCAAGAATAAGTGTTGCCGAAATTAAATATGTTTCCACTTAATCACATCCTTTAGGAGCATTTTATCATATTTTTAACCATATGACAATAATTTAAAATAAGAGTACGAAAATTAGGACTCAAACTTATTTGTGTAAATTTTCTTTTACTGTTGCGAAAAATAAGTCGTTATGTTAAAATATTCTTTAACAGAAAGGCTATAAATATTATGGAAAAATTATGGACTGAAAATTTAAGAAAGATTGAACCGTATGTTCCGGGCGAACAGAGCACAAAAAGCGATATTGTAAAAATCAATGCAAACGAAAATCCTTATCCGCCGTCGCCAAAAGTGCAGGAAGTAATAAATAATTTTAATGTCGAAAATCTTCGGCTCTATCCAAATGCAAACGCAACCGAGCTTAAAACCGCTCTGGCGGAATATTACGGCGTTGAAACGCAGAATATTTTTGTCGGCAACGGCTCCGACGACGTTATTGCAATCGCTTTTCAGGCGCTTTTTAACGGCGATTTGCCTATAGTTTATCCCGATTTGACATATAGCTTTTATCCTGTTTGGTGTTCTCTTTTCAATATTAAGTATAAAACATATCCTGTAGGCGACGATTTCAGAATTAACCCCGAGGATTATAAAGAGAAAAACGGCGGAGTTATTATTCCGAACCCCAATGCGCCGACTTCAATCGGCGAAGACCTCGATTTTATTGAAAAGCTGATGGAATATAATCGTGACAGCATTGTTGTAATTGATGAGGCTTACGTTGATTTCGGTGGTGTTTCCTGCGTTGAACTGACGAAAAAATACGAAAATCTGCTTGTTACGGGTACGTTTTCAAAATCACGTTCTCTTGCGGGACTGCGTATCGGCTTTGCCGTGGGAAGTAAAACGCTGATTTCGGTTCTTGAGGCTGTAAAAAATTCATATAATTCTTATACGGTTGACGCTTTGTCCATTGCAGCAGGTGCTGCGAGTATACGTGACGATGATTATTTCAAAGCTACCTGCGCTAAAATTATCGCAACAAGAGAGCGTGTAACGCAGGAAATGAGAAATCTCGGGTTTACTGTTGCCGATTCATCCGCTAATTTTATTTTCGCTACACGAAGCGACCTTTCAATGAAAGATATGTTTGAATATCTTAAAACGAAAAATGTTTTTATACGTTATTTTAACGTGCCGAGGATTGAAAATTACGTTCGTATTTCTATCGGAACAGACAGAGAAATGGATATATTTTTAGACACATTAAAGGAGTATTTGTCACTATGAGTTTGCAAAAACGACTTGCTATAGTTTTTTTAAGCGTTCTCAGCGTTATAAATATTGCAGCCGGTGCCGTAACCGAGCTTACAATGATGTTTGGCTGGGATATAACATCTGTTATCCCGATTAAATGGGAGATTACCGAAAATCAGATTTTACTGCTGAATTTTTCGATTGTTGTGCTGATTGTTATGCTCATAAATATTGTTTCGCTGTATCTTTTTACCGATGTGCCTTACTCGCCGAAAGAGGTGTTTGAAAATCTGCCGACAGTATTTATGCTTATTCCCGCCGTTATTTTTATCGTAGCAATTTATAACTGCATTAAAGTTCCGATTTCATCAGATAAATTGTGGATTGTTTTAAGCGCAGTATTTTATGTTTTTGCAAGCGCAGTTAATTTTTCATGTCTTATTACTGTTAAAGATGATTAAAGAAAAACGATAAAAAGCTATAACAGATTTATAATATAACAGACAAAAGGCGTGTAAGTCGTAATTGACTTACACGCCTAAGATGTTTACAAAAAATGGAGCGGATGACGAGACTCGAACTCGCTACCTCAACCTTGGCAAGGTTGCGCTCTACCGGGTGAGCTACATCCGCATTTGCAATGTAATTATACAAATGAAGTGAGGTTTTGTCAAGAGTTTTACAAAAATTTGTAACTATTTATATGTTTACATTGCATTAAATTTTTGATAGAATGTTATTTATACGCAGGGGAGATATAAATATGGACTACCGTTTTAATCCTTTCGGTGCTGTTTGGAATGATGGAATATTCAATGTTCCCGTAGCGCTTGTGGATAATTATTTGAAAATAGCAAGTGAATATCAAATTAAGGCACTGTTGTTTATTTTGAGAAACGGCGGTATGGCTTCCTCTGCTCAGATTGCAAAATTTTTAGGGCAGACCGTTGGGGATATTGATGATTTGCTTGAGTTTTGGGTAGAAGAAGGAATAATCTCCGCAAACGGCGATACGTCGGTTTTAACGCCTGCAAACGACAATACGGATAATTTAAAAGAAAAAGAAGAAGGTTCAAAAGAAAAGCTCAAAGAGGTTAAGGCAAAAGACGAGAAGCTTTCTCCGCCGAACTTATCTCCTGCCGATATTGTTGCGATTTTAAGAGATGATCCGGGTTTGCGCTTCCTTTTGTCAGAGGCGCAGATAGTGCTTGGCAGAACAATCAGTCACGCAGAGCAGGAAATGCTTATAAATATAGTAAATTATTACGGACTTAAAACGGAAATCGTTTTGATGATTTTGGAGTTTTACCGAGCCGAAAAGGAAAAGGGCAAGTCGATTGGAATTTCCTACATAATATCAATGGCAAAAAACTGGGCTGAAGAGGGCGTTGACACTATTACGGATGCTGAAGAAAAATTACAGTCCATCGCTAAGAGCGACAGGCTTTGGAGCGAGGTTGTTGCAATTACAGGCATTCGCCACCGCCGTCCGACGCAAAAGCAACGTGAAATGGTATTGCAGTGGTTTGATGATTTTGACATTTCAATGATTACTTTAGCGTCTGATATAATGAAAGAAAATACGTCGGAGCCTAAGCTTTCTTATGTGAATTCTATTCTTAAAAAATGGAAGAAAAACGGCATTACCACACCTGAGATGGTTAAGCAGGAGCAAAAGGAATTTGAACAGAAAAAGGAAAGCGGAAAATCAAACAAATCCCAAAAAGCAAATAAATTAAAAAGTAAGCCGTCATATGACCTTGAAAAGGTTAAAGAATCGGCAATGAATAATACCGATATTTAAAAGGAGGGTTTGTATGTCTTATTCACAGGATGTTTATGCACGTGCGGCAACGATTTTGGAACGCCGTCGTGAAAAGGCTAACATTGACGCTCAGGAGCGGTTTGATGAAATAAGTCGCAAACTTCCCGAGCTTGATGTTATACAAAGGAAGCTTGCGCAAATCGGTCTTAATATTTCAAAGGTTTTTCTTTACAGCGACGATAAGCGCAGCGGTATAGAGGAGCTTATGGAACAGAGTCTTGAGCTTCAGGCGCAAAAGAAGAAAATACTTACAAGTAACGGCTACAGTGAGGATGCTCTTGCAGTTCATTACACGTGTGAGCATTGTAGCGATACGGGATTTATAAAAAATCGCCGTTGTCAGTGCCACAAGGAAATTTTAAAAGATATTGTACGAAGCGATATTCAGAAAATAGCACCGCTCAGCGAGTGTACATTTGATTCGTTTAATGTGGAATATTATCCTGAAGAATCACTTGAAAACGCCGTTTCACCAAAGCATAAGGCGGAGCTTATAAAAAACAGCTGCCAAAAATACGCCGTGAATTTTGCAAAAGGCTCTGCGAGTTTGCTTCTTATGGGCGGTACTGGTCTTGGTAAAACTCATTTGTCGCTTGCGATTGCGAATGTTGTTATTAACCGTGGATTTGGCGTGGTTTACGGCACTTCTCAAAATATTCTGAGCGATTTGCAAAATGAAAATTTCGGCAGAACAGACAATTTGCGTTACAGCGTGCATGATGTTTTGGAATGTGATTTGCTTATTCTTGATGATTTGGGCACGGAATTTGTAAATTCATACACAGTTTCAACTCTGTTCAATATTATAAATTCACGCTTGGCTTCAAAACTGCCGACGATAATTTCAACAAACTTTACGTTTGACGAGCTTGAGGACAAGTATGACCAACGTATAACATCACGAATTACAGGCGAGTACAAACCGCTTATATTAGTAGGCAATGATATTAGATACATAAAATGACAAGATTTTTAAGACGGCAAGGTGAAGTTTTATGAAAAAATTGTTTTACAAGGCAAAAAATCTTTCAATAATTACTATTATTGCTTCAATAGTGATTGGACTGTTTTTGCTCATTAACCCCGAAAGCACAATAAAATATGTAAGTTTGTTTTTTGGAGTAACGCTGATTATTCTCGGCGTCGGTGCTTTAGTGTCGTATTTTACGAAGATGAAAAGCGTATTTTTAAGCATTCTCGGCACCTTGGCGATTATAGCCGGCATTGTAGTCTGCGTAAAATATAAGAGTATTATTACGGTTATTTTGTTTATGTGCGGACTTTTCATTATTGTCAGCGGAGTTACCGACTTGTTTACGGCACTTAAAGCAAAGCGTCACGTTTCGGGAATATGGATATTTTCCGTTGTTATGTCGGTTATAACTATTGTTTTGGGAATGATTGTAATTTTCAATCCGTTTGACAGTATGCTTACGCTTACAAGAATTTTAGGCTTTGGTCTTATTCTTTATGCCGTGATGGATTTGATTGCATTTATTGAAGTGCATAAGCTTGTAAAAATCAATCAAAGAGAGCAGATAGATTCCGACGGGTTTGAAACTGACGACGATTAAATATATAAATCTTATATAATATGAATTAAAGCACTAAAAACGTAAAAATTTTTAGTGCTTTTGTTTTTAGATTAGCAAATTTTACAGAGCAATTATAATATGTAAAACAAAAATCAGCACCGATTGATGCTGATTTTATTGGTGGAGGAGGGTGGATTCGAACCACCGAAGTCACTGACGACAGATTTACAGTCTGTTCCCTTTGGCCGCTCGGGAACTCCTCCGTATTTATTTGTAGCAGCTCTCCTCTCAATTGAGAAGAGAGCTGATGCTGGAGCTGGTGAACGGACTCGAACCCCTGACCTGCTGATTACAAATCAGCTGCTCTACCAACTGAGCTACACCAGCGTATCTCCAACGCTTTAATACTATATCATAACTTTATTTTATAGTCAAGTACTTTTTTTCATTTTTTTGACCATAATCAAGTTTATTTTCCCCAATTGCTTATAACGTCGCTTATAAGCTGAGGTTCTTTGGTGGTAATGTTATCCGGGCTGATTACAAGCATTTTTTTAGCCGCCCTTTCGGTGTCGACAGTCCAAACGGAAAGCTTATAGCCTTTTTTGTGCATAAGGCTTGAAAGCTGTGCGCCCGCATATTTATAGTTGCAGTTAATTCCTATTGCGCCTGTTTCTTCCAAAAGGTCAATAAGCTTTTGACGGTAATCGTCGGAAAAAATTTTTATTCTTGACGGCTTATAGTTCAAATAATAATCCATATTTGCACAGTCAGATTCCTTGAGTGCTTTTATATTGATAGTTTCAATACCTGTAAGAAAAGACCTTTCGGTAAGGTTGTATTCAATAAGCAAAGCGTAAAGAGAATTAAGCACTCTTGTTTCTTTGATGTCTAAATTTATTTGAATATCAGCTGCATCCGTAAGAAGAACAAAAGCATCTTCAAGCGATGCACCGTCGCTGTTGGTAACAACTAAATCGTGCGACATTACAAGCGTGCCGTCAGGTCGCTGACGAATGTCAAGTTCAATTACAGTGGCATTATTTTCAATAGCCTTTTGCACAAATTCAATAGAATTCATTTGTGTATCGTAAGCGCCTGTGTGAGCGGTTACGGTAAAATTATCCACAAAGCTCAGCTCTCTTTCATCGTAAGATTTCGTAACAGCATATTCGGCAACGCCGACAATCATTGCCACAGAAACTAAAAAAGCAAAAATCTGGTACGATATATGCTTTGCCCATGTGGGAGTCATATTTCTTTTTAAAAAGCGTTTGAACTTAGACCATTTGGAAATCTGTTCAGCCATTATATTACCCACTTTAAAGTAATGGGGCAGTAAAGTAACTGCCCCGACAGTCTGTCGATAAAGCAGCCATAATCACGCTCAATCATAAGTGTGGCAGATTATTTTTTAGTCTTTGTGTTTTACAAATATTTAGATTATATCTACCAAAACCATCCCTAAAAGCGTCAGGACATCGAGTCCATCCGCTTTTGAGCGTTTTAAGCCTTTTGCTCGGGGGCAGTACACACGTACAGCTCCCACTCCCAAAATGCTTAATTCTGACTGCTTTCTCAACATTCTCAGCGTGTAGAAACTAATCCTGATGCGTGCTTGCGGAGTAGTTCGGCGCTTCTTTAGTGATTGAAACGTCATGAGGATGGCTTTCAATCAAGCCTGCGCCTGTTATTTTTATGAATTTAGCTTTTGTGCGAAGTTCCTCGATGGTGTGGCAGCCGCAGTAGCCCATACCTGAACGCAAGCCGCCCATCATCTGATAAATAGTATCGCCGAGAGCTCCCTTGTAAGGAACACGACCCTCAACGCCTTCAGGAACAAATTTCTTTGAACCTTTTTGGAAGTAACGGTCTGCACTGCCCTGGCTCATTGCACCGAGAGAGCCCATACCACGATAAACCTTGAATTGACGGCCCTGATAAATTTCCGTATCTCCGGGTGATTCTTCACAGCCTGCAACAAGTGAGCCGACCATAACTACCGAACCGCCTGCGGCAATAGCCTTTACGATTTCACCACTGTATTTGATACCGCCGTCTGCGATAATAGGAACACCGTACTTGTCGGCACGTTCAGCCGAATCGTAAATAGCCGTTATCTGTGGAACACCGATACCTGCAACGACACGAGTTGTACAAATAGAGCCGGGGCCGATACCAACCTTAACTGCGTCAGCGCCCGCTTTAATGAGGGCTTCTGTTCCGTCAGCGGTTGCAACATTGCCTGCAATAAGTGAAATTTGAGGAAATGTATTTTTAACCTTTTCAACATTTTTCATAATATTAAGACTGTGACCGTGAGCGGAATCGAGAACAAATGCGTCAACACCGGCGTCTGCAAGCGCCTTTGCACGGTCGAGAACGTCATCTGTTACACCGAGAGCCGCCGCACAAAGCAGTCTGCCGTCTTTGTCTCTTGCTGTGTTCGGGTACTTTACGCTTTTTTCAATATCCTTGATTGTAACAAGACCTGTCAGTTTGCCGTCATCGTCAATAATCGGGAGCTTTTCAACTTTTGAGTTCATAAGAATTTTTTTTGCATCTTCAAGAGTTGTACCTGTTTTTGCCGTAACAAGCTGATTTTTCGGCGTCATAACAGAAGCTATGCTTACGCTGTAATCGGTCATAAAACGCATATCACGGTTTGTAAGAATTCCGACAAGAGTGCCATCCTCTTCACAAATCGGAACACCGCTTATGCGATATTTATTCATAAGTGCTTCTGCATCTGAAGCAAGGTGATTCGGCGAAAGGAAAAACGGATTTGTTATTACGCCGTTTTCCGAACGCTTAACCTTGTCAACTTCTGTTGCTTGTTCTTCAATAGTCATATTTTTGTGGATAACGCCAATACCGCCTTCTCTTGCAATGGCTATTGCCATTCTTGATTCGGTGACAGTGTCCATTGCGGCAGTCATTACAGGGATATTAAGTGTAATATCCTTTGTGAGTTTTGTTTTAAGCTGTACCTTGTCGGGGGTTACATCCGATTCCGCCGGAATCAAAAGAACATCGTCAAAGGTCAAGCCCTCTTTAACAAATTTTGCGCCGTATTCGCTCATAAAATTCCCTCCGCCTAATTTTAATTAAAATATTATAAAAATATAAGTAAATATTTCTGTATATAATAACACATTTTATATAAGCGTTCAAGTGTTTTTTTGTTACCTGCCGATTGAAATTATGTACTAATCGTGAATTTTTTGCTATCTTTTCGAAAAAACTATTGACAAATTGGCAATCCAGATATATTATTATAACAGAGTTAGCACTCGAGAGCTTAGAGTGCTAACCAAATAAACGCTGATAAAATACAAAAGAGGTGTAGGGGCAATGATTAGCGACAGACGCTTGGCGATACTTAATCTTATCGTTGAGCATTATTTAAGCACCGGCGAACCTATGGGCTCAAAGGCTCTTTGTCAGTTGCTCCCTTATCCGATTTCCAGCGCTACAATCAGAAATGAAATGGCGTATTTGTCTGAGCTGGGACTTTTGGAACAGCGTCATACAAGCGGCGGAAGAGTTCCGAGCAAGACTTCTTACAGATATTATGTTGACAGTCTTATGGAGGAACGTGATATTGCCGAATATGACGCACGGCGGATTGATGAAATTCTTTCGGTCAATTCGGGAGATCCAGAGCGACTTCTTGCCGATTCGGCGAAACTGCTTGCTGAATATACGCATTGCTGTGCGTTTAACTGCACGCTGAAGGATTCGCTTGACTGTATTCAGGGCGTTGATTTAATTCCGGCGGGCAACGGCAAGGCTATGCTTGTAATGCTTACAATGGGAAGTAAAATCAAGTCAAGTTTAATAAATGTTAATTGTGCTATTGACGATGAGTTTCGTTATATTTTTTACAGCGTTGTAAATAAATATTTTGTCGGAACGCCTTTAACCGATGTAAATCTTGCATTGGTTCAAAGTTCGATTATAATGGCAAAGGACAGGATATTTGATTTGCTGCCTGTTTTGACGTCGCTTTGCTCCTTGTGCAGTGAAGCGAGCGAGAGCAGTCTTACGCTTCACGGTGAAACAAATTTACTTTCGCATCAGGAACTCGGCTCTCAGGTGTATAAGCTTCTATCGTTTTTGACAGACAGGGAAAAGCTTATGACGCTTGCGCAGGGATTTTCTCAAACGAACGTCGGCAGCGCTTTATTTATCGGTGATGAAAATCCGCTTTATGAAATGAAAAACACGGCGACAATTCTTTCGCAGTATACTTATGGCAACAATCAAAAAGCAGTGCTTGGAGTTATAGGTTCATTGCGAATTGATTATAAAAACATTATCCCGAGAGTAAGATACATTACGGATACTGTTAATAAACTTCTTTCAAAAGGAGGCACAAAATGAGCAAAAGTAAAAATAAGTCAGAAAAACAAGATGAAGACTTAAAGCAGGAGGCGGTTGAGACTGCCGAAGATGCAGAGCAGATTCAGCAGGAAGAAGAGGAAAATCCACTTGAAAAAGAGCTTGCCGATACAAAAGGCCGGCTTTTAAGAGTGACGGCGGAGTATTCAAACTTCCGTAAACGATCCGAAAAGGAAAAAAGCGAAAGCTTTAATTTTGCAACTGCAAAAGCAGTCGGCGAAATCCTTTCGGTAATTGATAATCTTGAGCGTGCTCTTGCAACCGAGCAGGAGGACTACGAGGGATTGAAAAAAGGCGTTCAGATGACATATGACGATCTGATGGCGTCACTTGAAAAATTAGGCGTTACAGCCTACGGCGAAAGCGGTGAACAGTTTGACCCGAATTTTCACAATGCGGTTATGCACGTTGAGGATGAAAATTTTGAGGCGAACGTAATCACCGAAGTTTTTCAAAAAGGCTACAAAATAAATGACAAAGTTGTCAGACCTGCAATGGTCAAAACAGCAAACTAATCATAATTTTATTATTGGAGGATTTATATTATGGGAAAAATTATTGGTATTGATTTAGGTACAACAAACAGCTGCGTCAGCGTAATTGAAGGCGGAGAGCCTGTCGTAATTTCAAACGCTGAAGGCGCAAGAACAACTCCGTCTGTAGTTGCATTTTCAAAAGACGGTGAAAGAATGGTAGGAAATGTTGCAAAACGTCAGGCAATCACAAATCCCGACAAGACAATTTCATCTATCAAAAGGCATATGGGTTCCGATTACAAGGTAACAATCGACGGCAAAGCTTATACTCCTCAGGAGATTTCAGCTATCATTCTTCAAAAGCTTAAAACAGACGCAGAGGCTTATCTCGGCGAAACAGTATCTGAAGCTGTTATTACAGTTCCCGCTTATTTCACAGACTCTCAGCGTCAGGCAACTAAGGATGCAGGCAAAATTGCCGGACTTGATGTAAAGAGAATTATAAACGAACCTACAGCGGCTGCGCTTGCTTTCGGTATTGATAAAGAAGACGACCAAAAGGTTATGGTTTATGACCTCGGCGGCGGTACATTTGATGTGTCTATCATCGAAATGGGCGACGGTGTTCAGGAAGTACTTGCAACAGCAGGTAACAATCGTCTTGGCGGCGACGATTTTGATAAAAAGATAATGGACTGGATTGTAGCAGAGTTCAAAAAGTCAAACGGTATTGACCTTTCCGGCGACAAGATGGCTATGCAAAGAGTTAAGGAAGCGGCTGAAAAAGCAAAGATTGACCTTTCGGGTATGACTACAGCTCAGATTTCACTTCCGTTTATTACTGCTGACGCTACAGGCCCTAAGCATCTTGAATTGACTCTTTCAAGAGCAAAATTCAATGAAATGACGGCAGATCTTGTTGAGGCTACAATGGGCCCTGTTCGTCAGGCTATGAGCGATTCGGGACTTTCAATGAACGAGATTGACAAGATTCTTCTTGTAGGCGGTTCAACAAGAATCCCTGCAGTTCAGGAGGCTATTAAGAAATTTAGCGGTAAAGAGCCTTTCAAGGGAATTAACCCCGATGAATGTGTTGCTATGGGTGCTGCTCTTCAGGGCGGTGTTCTCGGCGGCGACGTTAAAGGACTTCTTCTTCTTGATGTAACTCCGCTTTCACTCGGTATTGAAACTATGGGTGGTATCAACACTGTTATTATTGAGAGAAATACAACAATTCCTACAAAGAAAAGTCAGATTTTCTCAACAGCGGCAGATAACCAGACATCTGTAGAGGTACACGTACTTCAGGGCGAAAGAGAATTTGCAAAGGATAATAAAACGCTCGGTATGTTCCATCTTGACGGTATTCTTCCGGCAAGACGTGGCGTTCCGCAGATTGAAGTTACGTTCGACATTGATGCAAACGGTATTGTTCACGTATCCGCAAAGGATTTGGGCACAGGCAAGGAACAGCAGATTTCTATCACCGCTTCCTCAAATATGAGCAAAGAGGATATTGATAAGGCTGTTAAAGAGGCTGAGCAGTTTGCCGATGAGGATAAGAAAAAGAGAGAATCGGTTGACCTTCGTAATAACGCCGACCAAATGGTATATCAGACTGAAAAGCTTTTGAGCGAGGACGGCGACAAGTTCTCTGCCGATGATAAATCAGCACTTCAGACTAAGCTTGATACTCTTAAAGAAGCTCTCAAGGGCGATAATGAGGACGCTATAAAGTCAGCTCAGGAAGACTTGACAAACAAGTTCTATGAGGTTTCGCAAAAGCTTTACGAGGCAGCTCAGGCGGCTGGTGCCGACCCGAACGCATCAGGCGCAGGATATGATCCGAATGCAGGCACAGGCAATGACGATTCGGGTTATACTGATGCAGATTATACAGAAGTAGACGATAATTAAATTAAGCATTGCATAATATCATTGCACGAGCACACACATTCTTATTTGTGTGTGCTTGCGTGTGTGAAAATCAAATAACTACTTTTTCAACATCCATAGATAATATCAATAATACAAGATTTAGATAATTATAATGCAAGATTTATAATCTATATCTATATTCATAATGAATATGAGTTCGGAAAAATTATAAATTAAAATACAGATATGATTGGGGGCAAACAGATGCCTGAAGAAAAAAGAGATTATTATGAAGTTCTTGGTGTCAGCAAGGGCGCAAGCGACGATGAGATAAAAAAAGCATACAGAAAAACAGCAAAGAAATATCACCCTGATTTAAATCCCGACGATAAAGAGGCTGAGGCTAAGTTCAAGGAATGTAACGAGGCTTATGAGGTGCTTTCAGATTCGCAAAAGCGTGCCCGTTATGACCAGTTCGGCTTTGCAGGTGTTGACCCTAATTACGGTGCTGGTCATGCAGGCGGCGGATTCGGCGGCGGATTTGGTGGTTCGGGCTTCGGCTTTGACGGCGATATTGATTTAGGCGATATTTTTTCATCATTTTTCGGCGGCGGATTCGGCGGTTCAAATCCGAATGCCGCTTCTCGAGGAAGAGACGTTCAGACGGGCGTTACCCTCACGTTTGAGGAGGCTGCCAAGGGCTGTAAAAAAACTGTTGAAGCAATGCGTGTTATGGACTGCAGTGAATGTGGCGGAACAGGTGCGGCTAAAGGTACTTCACCTACGACCTGTCCCGAATGTCAGGGTCGTGGTGTTGTAAATATTCAGCAAAGGACTCCGCTCGGCGTTATGAGTACGCAGCGTACGTGCAGCCGATGTGGCGGCAGAGGTAAAATAATTGCCACTCCATGCAGCAAATGTAACGGCAAGGGCAAGGTTCGTGCAAAGAAAAAAATCGAGGTCAACATTCCAGCCGGTATTGATAATAACCAGGTTGTTAATGTCCGTGGCTTCGGTAATGCAGGCACAAACGGCGGCCCTGCCGGCGATTTAAAAGTTGTTATCAGTATAAAGAAGCATCCGCATTTCAAACGTGACGGTTACAATGTTTGGGTTGACAGGCATATTTCAATTGTTCAGGCAACTTTGGGTGCAGATATAAACGTACCTACTCTTGACGGCGATACAAAGCTGAATATTCCTGCCGGCACTCAGCCGGGCGATGTCTTTACTCTTAAAGGCAACAAGGGTATTCAAAAACTCAACGGCTATGGCAAGGGCGAGGAATATGTTCGTGTCATTGTTGATATTCCAAAATCCGTTACTGACGAGCAAAAAGAATTGCTTAGAAAATTTGAAAAGGATTATGTTCCACCGAAAGGCGGTAACAAAGAGGGCTTTTTCGATAAGTTCAAAAAGAAATAATGCTTCAATAAATGCTAAGGAGTCTCCTTGGCATTTATTTTTGTGAATTTATAAAGAGTAATCATACTAATAGATAATACGCCTTATCCGCCCACAGTAATACTTATAATGATTTAACGAACAATTTGTAGCAGGAAAGACTATGGAAATTATTATATAGATTGACAAAAAAATTGTCGGACTGTATAATTAGATACGTTGGGCAAAGTTTTAAAAAGAGGTGATTTCTTGGCGAGGGTATGCCAGCTTTTTTCAGGCAGCAGCGGAAACGCAATACTGATTTCTTCAAAAGGTAAAAATATTTTAGTAGATGTAGGCGTATCGGCAAAAAGGTGCGAGCAGTCGCTTATGGCACTCGGCATTTTGCCTAAAGATATAAACGCTGTTTTTGTAACTCATGAGCATCGTGACCACTGCTGTGGAGTGCGTGTATTTTCTTCAAGAAATAATGTTCCTGTTTATTCGTCATACGACTGTATTAACGCTATGGCAGAGCAAGAAATTGTGAATGATAAAATTTCGCTCAATCCTTTTGATGAGCGTTTGGTTATAGATGATATTGAGGTTTTGGCTTTTCATCAAAGTCATGACAGTGCTGATTGCCTTGGCTATCGTTTTAATCTTGCAAATCAGCGCTCGGTGTCAATTTGCACCGATACGGGTTATGTTACTGACGAGGCAAAGTCGGTTATGAACGGCTCCGATTTGGTTTTTCTTGAATCAAACCACGAAATTTCTATGGTTGAAGCGGGCCCTTATCCGTATTATTTAAAAAAAAGAATTTTAGGTCCCGAGGGTCACTTGTCAAATTTTGCCTGTGGTGAATATATGAAAGAACTTGCTAAAAGCGGAACGACACGTTTTGTTTTATCTCATTTGAGCAGGGAAAACAATATGCCTGATATTGCACGTCAAAATGCGGTTACGGCTTTGAGTGAAATAAATTATCGGGAAAATGTTGATTACAGGCTTTTTGTCTCACCGCCTGAAAACAGGGGAGGGGCGATTGCCTTATGATGAGTATAACCGTAATTGCGGTTGGAAAGCTTAAAGAAAGCTACTTGCGTGACGGCTGCAAAGAATATATTAAACGGCTCGGAGCTTTTGCAAAGGTTAATATTGTTGAAATCAGTGAGGAACGTGCTTCTGACAATCCGTCTGACAGCGAGATTGAAAGGCTGATTGAAAAAGAGGGCGAAAGGATTTTGCAGAAAATACCCAAGGGTGCGACCGTCATACCTCTATGTATCGAGGGTCGGCAGTATTCAAGCGAGGAGTTTGCCGATTTGACAGAAAAAATTTCGCTCAAAAGCTCCTCAATCTGCTTTATTATCGGCGGTTCTTTTGGGTTAAGCGACCGTGTTAAAGTTCTCGGAGATTACAAACTCTCTTTTGGAAAGATGACGCTGCCTCATCAGCTTGCACGAATGGTTTTGCTTGAGCAAATATACCGTGCATTTTCAATTTTAAATCACTCAAAATATCACAAATAGCCGGAGTAAAAATGATTATTAAAGCGTATGACAGCCTGCCGATTGAGGCTGTGACGGTACGAACGACCGTCTTTGTTGAAGAACAGGGATTTTGCAACGAACTTGATGATATTGATAATATCGCAACTCACCTTGTAATGTTTGATGAAAATAAGACTGTTGCAACCTGTCGATATTATTATGACAGCGAAAAAAATACATATTTAATCGGACGTCTTGCCGTTATGAAAGCATACAGAGGTCAAAAGTTAGGTGCTAAGCTCCTTTTAGATGCTGAACAAAGGTTGAAATCTCAGGGCGAGCGTTCTGTTACGCTTCATTCTCAGCTGCAGGCTAAGAGATTTTATGAAAAGCAGGGATACTCTTCCTGCAGTGATGTTGATTATGACGAGGACTGTCCTCATATATGGATGACTAAAAATTTATAGAAAAATGCCAAAAGTGTCGGGAACTCGATTTTCTCGGCACTTTAAAATTATTATAATTTCTTTATTTAAAGCAAGAGAGCATCTTGACAACAAGACAAGATGCTCTCTCACATAAGGGATAAATTTATATAGAAAAAGGTAATAAGTATATATAAAAAGGCTGCCAAATTTTTATTCAACAACCTTGTTGGCTATTTCAGAACTTCATATGGGTTTGATTGCATACTCAGCTTTGTTCTGACAGCGTTTTTAGGTTTAGTATTTTTAACGATCGCACCTTTTATCATAAAGAATGCAACGTCCTTGCTTAATTTCTCGTAGTCTACATTAAGAATTTTTGCCGATATGTGCTTATTGAAAGCGTTTATCAACGGGCCCATACAAAAGGCAGTGATAATTGTTCCGATTCCGATGTTATGCACTCCTGAAATATCGCCGTGCAAAAGAGAATTCAGACCTCCGCTGACTACAAGACCGATTACAATAACGGTTATATCTGTAAGTACACGTGCCCATTTATGCTCAAGATGTGATTTGCCGCTGAGCATAAAACCAAGTGCGTCATATGGGCCTACACCTACATTTGCCGTAAAGAATAGTGAACAAGCAAAGCACAGTGTAATAATACCCGCTAAGAGAAGGGGGACTCTTAATGCCAAGGTATCATTGTTTTCAACCATTGGCTGAATAAGACTTTGGAAAAACTCGCATGAGTAACCGCTGCCTACCATATTGAAAACCGTACCGACTCCAACAAGCCCTCTGTGCGCAACGATTATGACGAACAATAAAATCAAGCCGTTGACGATAAGCTGATATGTTCCGAAACCGATACCCAGGGTGCTCGCAATGTTCATATTCATAGAAGTGAAAGGATCAACACCGAATCCCGAAACAGAAAAAAGAGCAATACCGAATCCCATAATAATAATGCTGATGAAAGAGAGCGTTATTCTCTTTACCATATTATGTTGTGCAAACATATCTTTGATGTAGCCGTATGCTTCGTTGTGTAAATGCTTCATTTTTGCCTCGTATAATGTGTTTTTTTCCTCTCTTGCACTACATTATATTCACCAAATTTGAAAAATCAATACTTTTTTTAATGATTTTACCAATGTAACATATTGCACAAAAATAGTCATAAAAATTTGTGCAATATTACCATATCATTCCATTTGCTTTCCTAAGAAAGCAGCTGCTACCTGAACAAGCTTAATATCTGTTTCATTCGGCAGCTCGTGATTTTCGCCCTCAATCAGAGCAACAGCGCCGCTGACATCGCCTCCGTAGATAATCGGATAAACGACATTTGCTTTTCTGTCGAATCCCTCAATAGCGTTCATGCTTGGCACAGTGTCGGTAGATATGTGAATAGCCCTGTTTTCCATTAAATCCTCAAGATTTTTTGTAATTCGTCTCTCCAAAATCTCACGCTTGCTGACTCCTGAAGCGGCTATTACGTGGTCGTTATCCATAATAGCTATCGGCAAACCACCGTTTTTGTGCAAAACCTCTGCGTATTGGTTTGCAAATTTTGACAGCTCCCCGATAGGCGAATATTTTTTAAAGATAACCTCTCCCTCAGCGTCGGTGAATATTTCAAGCGGATCGCCCTCTCTTATACGAAACGAGCGTCTGATTTCTTTTGGAATAACAATTCTTCCAAGGTCGTCAATCCTTCTCACAATTCCTGTTGCTTTCATATTATCTCTCTCCTAAAAAATTCAAATTTATCTGTAATATTTTGCACGTTTTAGATTGCACTATACGCAAAATTTATTAGGATATTTTGGTAAAGATAACTTTAACAACAAATTCTTTTTTATTCAAATGTTATACTCTTTAAAACTATTATATGAAAATACAAGATTGGTATTATTGCTAATCAGCCGTCGGAAACGCAAGAACGATTAAATAATTAGATCAATTATTGTTACCACAAAAAGGGTATAAATTATAATGCAATCATTTACTATCAAACAAAAAATTCTCACCATAATTATGAGGGAACTATTATGATTAAAGATAGTAAATATATTCAAATCGGTGGCGTTAAACAAAACATTTTGATTTTTATGGGCTTGTTCAGTATGAGCAGTTATTTTTAATCGCTGCAATGCAAATTGTAATT
>JAJBVC010000017.1 GCA_020860025.1 Clostridiales bacterium
ATATATATTTATTTTATTTTACTATAATACCAATCAAAAACATCTTTGTCAAGTTTAAGGTTTATGATTGGTATATTGTGTTTATTTAGCATTGAATATCATTTGAATTTATAGTATAATGCAGGTATGTTTATTTTGAAAGGAAATGAAATAATGGCATCATATGCAATGATAAAAGAACTTACGGAGAAGAAAGATAAAAACGGCAACGGCTATCTCGATCTTTTGCTTGTTGCAAAGGATAAAAAAGAGTACAGCGGCAAAATGTGGAGATTTGAAAATAACGGATATTTTGAAGTTGATGATGTTGTTGAAGTTGAATATACGGTTGACAGTTATAAGGGAAAGACGCAGTTAAATATATCAATGCTCAGAAAAGCGCCTGATGAAATGATAAAGGATTTTGTTCCGAAATCCGAATACGACGGCAAGGCGGTTTTCGCTATGCTTCTTGATAAAGTAAATAATTTTAACGATGAGGATTTAAAAAAAATCGTTTTGCAGATTTTAACGGAAAACAGAGAAAAATTAGAGGTTTATCCCGCCGCATACAGGCTTCATCACGCTATTGTGGGAGGGCTTATGCTTCATACAGCGTCAATCGTTGAAATGGCTGAAAAAACCTGCCAAGTTTATCCGAATATTAACAGAGAACTTTTGCTTTCGGGTGCGATTTTGCACGATGTTGCAAAGATTTTTGAAATGAAAACAAGCAAATCGGGTTTATGCTCCGGTTATACAGCGGGCGGTGAACTTATAGGCCATCTTGTAAAGGGTGCAATGTATGTTGATGAAACAGCAAAGAAATTAGGAATTGAGGGCGAAAAGGTAATGCTCCTTGAGCATATGATTCTTTCACATCACGGCGTTCCCGAATACGGCTCTCCCGTTCGTCCTATGTTTTTAGAGGCGGAAATACTTTCGACTCTTGACTCTCTTGACGCTACGATTTTTGAAATAAATCAGGCGACAAGTAAAATTGAAACAGGCGAATTTTCGGAAAGACAGTGGGCGCTCGATAACAGAAAGCTGTTTAACCACGGACTTTCTTCTGCAGAGCATAAGGTGAATTTGGGTGAGCAGAATGACTGACAATAAAAACGAAACTGAAATTGAAAATGAAAATGAAAGCTGGACAGAAATTGCTGTCACAGTATCTGTTGATGATATTGAAACGGCAGGCAATATAGCGAATATGGTCGTTCCGTACGGGATTTATATTGAGGATTATTCAAGCCTTGAAGAAGAGGTCATGGAAATTGCTCATATTGATTTGATTGATGAGAATTTACTTAAAGCCGACAGAACTAAGGGTATTATTCACGTATATGTAAATCCGCACGAAAATCCGTTAGAGGCAGTTTCTTTTATAAAAGAAAGGCTCACGGACGCTAAAATTGATTTTGAGGTAAAAATAGCCGACTGTGCGACAGAGGACTGGGTCAATAACTGGAAGCAGTATTTTCACCCGATGCCTATTGGCGAAAAACTGCTTATTCGTCCTACTTGGGAGGATGAATACGACCCGCAGGGACGAAAGGTTCTTCATATTGAGCCGGGTCTTGCTTTCGGAACAGGCAGTCACCCGACGACAAAGCTGTGCCTTGAAACGCTTGAAAAGTACGTAACCGACAAATCTGTTATTCTTGATATTGGCTGTGGCAGCGGTATTCTTTCTATTGCCGGCTTGCTTCTCGGCGCAGAAAGTGCTTTTGGTGTCGATATTGATTCTCTTGCGGTTAAAACCGCTTGCGCAAACGCACTTGAAAACGGCTTTGACGAAAGTAAATTTAAAGCTGTGCAGGGAAATCTCGCTGATAATGTAAACGGCAAATTTAATGTAATCGTTGCAAATATTGTTGCCGATATTATTATGGAGTTTAACAAAGAAGTCGGAAAATTTCTTACAGATGACGGCGTGTATATTACAGGCGGAATTATTGAAACACGAGAGGACGAGGTGCTTTATTCCTTTGAACAAAATAATTTTGAAGTAATAGAGCATTTTGAAGAAAAGGGCTGGCTTGTATTTGTTTTAAAACAATCCAAAATAAACTAATAATTAGGATATGCCTCTATTTATTTTGTGAATATTTTTCGTGATTTGACAATTATTTTTGATAATAGATAATTTTTCCTTTACTTTGAAATGGTAATATAATATAATTATGTTGCATTGTATCCGCAGACGAAAATACGCTTCGTCGGGTAAGTAGCGCATTTTGTGTTGTGTGTGAACGCCTTGGAACAGTAGCAGAAAGGAAAATTTAATATGAAAACAAACACAAAAAAATTAGTGGGAGTGGGCGTACTTACCGCTATAGTAATTGTTTTGCAATTTTTGGCAAGTGCAATTAAGTTCGGTCCATTCTCTATCACACTCGTGCTTGCACCGATAGTTGTTGGTGCGGCTTTGTACGGCAAATGGTCGGGCGCATGGCTTGGTGCTGTGTTCGGCGTGTCTGTACTGATTTCGGGCGACGCAGCTGTATTTTTAACAATCAACCCTGTCGGAACTGTAATAACAGTACTTTTGAAGGGCTGCCTTGCAGGACTTGCAGCGGGACTTGTTTACAGTCTGATTGAGAAAAAGAACAAGCTGATAGCCGTTATAACAGCCGGCATTGTATGCCCTGTAGTAAACACGGGTGTATTTCTTATAGGCTGCTGCCTTTTCTTTATGGATACCATTACCGAATGGGCAGGCGGAACAAACGTAGGAGTTTATATGATTACAGGTCTTGTAGGTCTGAATTTTGTTGTTGAACTCGCTATCAATCTTGTGCTCGCCACAGTGGTTGAAAGAATAATAAACATAGGTAAAAAAACTGTATAACGTATAAAAATTATTGCCGCCGCTGATTTGAATATCATATTCTTTTAGCGGCGGTTCCAATAAATACTGACGTCTTGTTAAGTTATGACAGGATGAATGATAAACTATCTGTAGCACGAAAGGCTGTGACAACTTTGATTTTAGCGGTAGATGTAGGGAACACAAATACAGTACTTGGAATTTTAAACGGTGAAAATTTAGTTTGTTCGGGCAGAATTGCCACAAATATAAATGATGCTGAGGACGATTATGCGATTAAGCTTTATTCATTTTTAAGAATAAACTCAATAGACAGTATTGATGGAGCAATTATTTCAAGCGTTGTACCTGCGCTAAACAGAACTATAAAAAAGGCAATCTATTCGGTATGTAAGGTTACGGCGCTTATTGTAGGGCCGGGTATAAAAACAGGGCTTAATATATCTATTGATAATCCTGCTTCTCTCGGTGCTGATTTGGTTGTAGGCGCTGTTGCGTCCGTTTCAAAATATCCGTGTCCTCAGGTAATATTTGATTTAGGTACGGCGACAACAGCTTCTGTAATTGATAAAAATAAAACGTATATCGGCGGTACGGTGCTTTGCGGAGTAAAAACAGCCGTAAACGCCATCTCTTCAGGAACGGCTCAGCTTCCGCAGGTTGATATTACTTCTCCCGGCAAGGCAATATGCTCTAATACTATCGACTGTATGAGAAGCGGTGCTGTTTACGGTACAGCCGCAATGCTTGAGGGCCTTGTTGAAAGATTTGAGGATGAGCTTGGTGAAAAGCTGACTGTTATCGTGACGGGCGGTTTGGGAAAAACAATTTCCCGTGAGTGTCGTATGGACGTTATTTATGACGAAAATCTGTTGATTGACGGACTTCGTCTGATATATGAAAGAAATAAAAAGTAAGTAAGAGGTATTTTATGGCAGTATTTCGTGGTTTTAAAGCGTACAGACCGGCAAAGGACAGGCAGTCGCTTATTCCGGCACTTCCTTATGACGTTATGAGCAGTGAGGAAGCAAGAGAAATGGTTAAAGGTAATCCGTTATCATTTCTTCATATTGATAAGGCTGAAATTGATTTGCCCGTCGGTACAGATATTTATGACGATGCAGTTTATAATAAAGCAAAGGAAAACCTGCTTTCCCTTGAGAAAAACGGCGACCTGATTCAGGATTCAAAGCCATGCTTTTATATTTATAAGCAGGTAATGAATTCAAGAAGTCAAACGGGAATCGTTGGCTGCGCTTCAATAGACGACTACATTAACAATGTTATAAAAAAGCACGAGCATACTCTTGCTAAAAAAGAGCAGGATCGTATTCGTCATGTTGATACCTGCGACGCAAATACAGGCCCTATATTTCTTACATATCGCAAAAAGGACAGCATTTCAAAAATAATAGACGAATGGGTTGAAACTCATTCGCCCGTTTATGATTTCACTGCGGATTCTGTCGAACAGACCGTTTGGGTTGTTGATGACGAAAAGACTGTTGAAAGAATTGCAAAGAAATTTGAAAATGTTCCGTCAATGTATATCGCAGACGGACATCATCGCTGTGCGTCGGCAGTCAGAGTAGGGCAGATGCGCCGTGAGAAGTTTAAAAACTTTTCGGGCAACGAGGAATTTAATTATTTCCTCGCCGTTGCTTTTCCCGATGAAGAGCTGAAAATTATGGATTATAACCGTGTTGTTAAGGATTTGAACGGTTTAAGTGAGGAAGAATTTATCAGTGCTGTTTCAAAAAGCTTTGATGTAGAGGAAAAATCAGAGCAGTACCGCCCGAATAAAAAGCATACATTCGGTATGCTAATCGGCAGCCGGTGGTACAGCCTTACGGCAAAAGATGAAATCGTTGATGAAAGCGACCCTGTAGCAAGGCTTGATGTGTCAATACTTCAGAAAAATGTTTTGGATGAAATACTCGATATAAAAAATCCAAAGACAGATGAAAGAATTGATTTTATCGGCGGTATAAGAGGATTAACAGAACTTGAACGCAGAGTGAACACAGATATGAAGGTCGCTTTTGCAATGTATCCTACAACGGTTGACGATTTAATGTCAATTGCTGACGCAGGACTTATAATGCCTCCAAAATCAACGTGGTTTGAGCCAAAGCTTCTTTCAGGCCTTTTCATTCACCATTTGTCGGATTAGTATCGGTCGTAACCATATAAATCAAAGCAAATTAACAGTCAAAAACAACTTTAAGAAATATTCGGATTTTTTAAGAATATGGCAGATTAAAGCAGCGTATTCACGGTTCAACGGATTTGTACGGTAATAAAAAAACGTCGTACGATGTACTGAAAAATGAAATTTCAAGACCGTGATATCATCAAAATTCTATAAATAATTATTCGGAAAAACCATTTCAAGTAAAATACTTAAATACTCAAAGCGGCGAAAGTAAATCTTCTCGCCGCTTTAAAAATAATATTTTGTTTATTAACGGATATAAGGTTTAGACTGTAAAGGTTTGACATAATATGAAAGCGGTATTATAATAAAAATGCTTTCGGTAATATAACTTTTTTAACATAAAAGCCGTCTGCAAAAATAACACTTGAAAAATACTTATAAATGTATAAAATATAAGTGAGAAGATTATTTATATTAC
>JAJBVC010000222.1 GCA_020860025.1 Clostridiales bacterium
TGGGAAGGTCAGTTAATTTGTGTAACTCAAATTCTTTCTTATATTTATGAGATATATGTGTGGATTAAAGATAATGATGTTTTGTTTGAACTTTAATTGTGTTATAATAAATAAAAGCAGAAAACCTCCGCTTTATCGGCGGAGGATTGCCTTGCTGTAACGACGGTGATTTTGCCGAATCGGCGCAGTTGTCGTTTTTAGATAAAAAACATATTTAAGGATGTTTTAATAATGACTAATGAAGAATATATTAAAGCTATAGAAAAACGCAGGTCAAGAAGAAGCTATACTTATCACGCACTTGACAGCGACACGGTTGAAGTTATAAAAAACATTGTTGATGTTGTCAACGAAAAGGCTGATTTGGAATTTAAGTTCGTTGAGAACGGCACATCGCCGTTTAAAATTTTCAGCGGCAAATTTTCCTTTGTTGCTGTTTGTGGTGAAGATACCGAAAAAGCGAGACTTAAGTGCGGTTATTACGGAGAAATGTTGGTGCTTCAGTGTGTTTATCACGGTCTTGGCACTTGCTGGGTTTCGGGTACTTATGATGAAAACAAGGTACTCGAGCTTCTTAATTTACCGAAAAAGACACGTCTTTACGCAGTCATTGTAATCGGCAACGCTAAGGACAAGTTAACATCCAAAGAAAAGGTGATGTATAATATCACTCATAGGCAGAACAAGCCTTATCAAAAAATGTTTGAGGTCTGCGACGAAAAGCTTCCGCCATACTATGAATATGCTATGAAAATGGTTGAGCGTGCGCCGTCGTCAACAAACGGCAGACCTGTTCACTTCAAATATGAAAACGGCTTGATGTCGGCATATGTTGATGAGCCGTATTCGGAAACAAGTATTGATTTCGGTATTGCACAGCTTCATTTTCAGCTTGGTGCCGCCGCAAAGGGACTTAAAGGCGAATGGGATTATAGAGGCAGATTTTGTACGGAGGACAGCAAAGTAATCAAATTCCCTGAAAATCCGAAGAATACAGATGAAGAGGACAATGTAAATGACTGATACAAGTACAAAGAAAAAGTGGTCAAAAAAGAAAAAGATTGTCGTAATAGTTGTTTCCGTTATATTAGCACTGCTTATTGCGGCGCTTATCGCAGGCGTCTGTGTGCTTAATTGGTACTGCACAACTAAAGATTATGAAATCGTTTCCACCGATCAGCAGGTAACTTTGATTGCTCACAGAGGACTTCGTTCAGTTGCGCCCGAAAATACCGCTCCCGCCTTTGAAGAAGCGGGAAAGGCAGGATATTGGGGTGCTGAATGTGATATTTACAGAACCGCTGACGGAGTGTGGGTTGTTTCGCACGATTGCCATACTTATCGTATGATGGATAAGAGTGCATTTATTGAAAAGAAAACGTATGACGAGCTTATGCAAATGAACGTCGATAACGGCACAAATATAGAAAATTATGAAAATCTTAAATTCTGTACACTTGAGGAATACCTGCAAATCTGCAAGGAATATTCAATGACGGCTGTTATTGAGCTTAAAGGAGAAAATAATCTCGAATATTACAGCGAGTTTACATCTGTTGTTGATGAGTACGGCGTGGATTGTGTTTACATTTCATTTCATTTTGAAAATCTTGAAAAGCTTCGTTCTCTGACAGATGCTCCGCTTTATTATCTTGTTAAGAAAATTACAACTGACGATATAGCCCTTGTTCAGACTATTGATAACTGCGGTATTGATTTTAACGCAAATAAAGAGAAAAATTTTGAATCCGATATTATTGAACAGGTGATTGACGCAGGAATTCCGATAGGCGCTTGGACTGTTGATGATTTGGATGTTCTTGACAAGCTCGTCGATTACGGCGTAACTATGATTACCACCGATTCTATTACTTATTAGCCATATATTACAATAAAAAGCAAAGCGCAGCGACTCAATTTACCGCTGCGCTTTTTCTGTATTTTTTTCTTAATTCTTCAGTATAATTCTTTATAATGTATTATTTATCACTAATTAAATTATCCCGAGAAAGAGTTCATCAATAATATTTCTTAAGTAATCTCCATAAAAAAGCTGATTTCGCTCCATTTGAGATATACTCTCATATTCTTTAATATTGCCGTTTTGTTATTTCATTATAACATTTTTCACATATCCAAACTTTGCCGTCGATAGAGCAGTATCCTTTTTCATTTTGTCAAAGCAGAAATTAAATCATGTCTATTTCAGCCTGTCCGCAACCTCTTGCGCTTCGTGATAAATTTTCTCTGCGTCAACGCCGATAAATTCGCCGTTTTCATAAAGTATCTTGCCGTTAACCATCGTCATTTTTATGTTTTCTTTTGAACCGCTGTAAACAATATTTTTAGTAATATTGTTAATAGGCTGCATATTAGGACGATGCAAATCAATAACTGTTAAATCAGCGTTTTTGCCGATGTCAATAACATCACAGTTTTCAAGTCCCATACATCTTGCCGAGCCTATTGTCGCCGCTTTCAAAATGTCGTTTGCGTCTGTTGAGGCTGCGTTTTGATTTTTGATTTTTTGCAAAACGCAGATTAAATACATCTCTCTGAACATATCAAGCGCATTGTTCGAGCTTGCACCGTCAGTGCCGACAGCAATATTAACACCATTTTCAAGCATTTTTTCAACAGGAGCCACACCCGATGCAAGTTTTGCGTTAGAGGAAGCGTTTATGATTGCCCATAGATTTCTTTTTTTGTAAATTTCCAAGTCCTTATCGTCTACCCAAACGCTATGGAACATTCCGCCGCCGTAATTAAAAAGGCCAAGCTTTTCAAAAATCTGTGTCGGCGTTTTATTGTAACGGTTAATACATTGTGCCGTTTCATCCATAGTTTCACTTGCGTGCATAAATACAGGTGCCTGATATTTTTCTGCAAGCTTTGCAATGTCTTTCATAATGCTTTTGCTTGTTGTATATTCAGCGTGAAAGCCAAGCTTGTAGCTGATAAGCTCGTCATACTGATTGAATCGTTTGTAATAGTCCTCTAACTTGTCAACAGATTCTTTAAAATTACTGACAGCTCCGCAAAAAACGGTTCGTATTCCCGTTTCAACGCTCGCTTTTGCCATTTCGTCGGGGAAGTAGTACATATCAAAGCAAGCACTTATACCGCTGCTTAAATATTCAAGAAATGCAACCTTGGACAGTTTATATATATCGTCGCCGTTAAGTTTGTCCTCTATAGGAAAAATTTTATCGTAAAGCCATTCGTGAAGCGGTAAATCATCGCTGAGGCTTCTGCCGAACGTCATTGCCGAATGAGTATGAGCATTTTTAAACGACGGCATAAGAAGATTGCCGTTCAGGTCAATTTCACGCTCAAAATTTCCTGCCTTTTCCTTTCCGATATAAACAATTTTACCGCCGTCAACCCATACATCATCGTCTGTGATTTCCATTGAATTTTTCAGTGTAAGCACACGTCCGTTAAAAAAACGTATCATTTTTTACCATACTCCTTTTATAATTTGTATTAAATTATTTTAAGTATTAAAATATAATGTGAATAGTTTTATTTTAATATTTCTTTCAGCGTTTTGCTGTAAGGCTGTTTGATAATTCCTTTGTCTGTAATTATTGCAGTGATAAGCTTGTTATCGGTTACATCAAATGCGGGATTAAGGCATTTTGTACATTCAAGTGCGGTCGGCTTTTCAAAATACTTTTTCTTGATTTCATCACCGTCACGCATTTCAATTACAATATCATTACCGCTTTTGCAGTTGAAATCAACCGTTGAGTGAGGGCCCAAAACATAAAAGGGAATATTATAATAATCAGCAAGCACCGCAACGCTTGACGTTCCGATTTTATTTGCAACATCGCCGTTTGCCGCAACTCTGTCACATCCAACCAAAACGGCGTTGATTTTTCCCTGCTGCATCATATATCCCGCCATATTATCGCAAATAAGCGTTGTGTCAATTCCTGCCTTTTCAAGCTCGTATGACGTAAGCCTTGCACCTTGAAGAAGCGGTCGTGTTTCATCACAGTAAACGTGAAAAGTATATCCCTTTTCCTTGCCTAAAATCAGCGGGCCGAGTCCCGTTCCGTATCGGCTCGTAGCAAGCTCTCCTGCGTTGCAGTGAGTCAAAATACCGTCGCCGTCATTTAAAAGAGAAAGCCCGTATTCGCTGATTTTTCTGCACATTTCAATATCTTCATTATGAATTGCAATCGCCTCGTCAATAAGGCTTTTTTGATTTTCGTATGCGTCAACAATTCTTTGAGTTGCCAAAGCGAGATTTACAGCCGTTGGTCTTGATGAATCAAGAAATTTTTTCAGCTTATAAATATCATTGCCGTTTGAAAAAATCGCCATACAGTACCCTGCAAATATGCCTATAGCGGGTGCACCTCTCACCATCAGCGTTTTGATAGCATTATAGGCGCTTTCGCAGGTATCTATTTTAACCCACTTTTCATCATTCGGCAGGAGCGTTTGGTCAATAATGAAAAGGTCTTTACCGTCAAATCTGAGATTTTCCATTGATATTACTCCAATATTTTTTCATTTATATTAAAATTCTTCTATGGATTTTGTAACGAGCTTTTTAAAGATTGGCGCAATTTTTTTTGCCGTCTCTTCAACCTCTTCACTGCTTATCGGCTCTTTGCTGATTCCGCAGGCAAGGTTTGATATAACGCTTACGGCGCAAACGTCAAAACCGCAGTGCCTTGCAGCCTGAGCCTCAATAGCCGTGCTCATTCCTACAGCGTCGGCGCCAAGGAGCTTTGCCATTTTAATTTCAGCCGGCGTTTCAAAATTAGGCCCCGTAAACTGAATATATGTTCCTTTTTTTATATCTATATTAAGCCTGTTTGCCACAGTGAAAATTTTATCGTTGAGTTTTTTTGAATAAACCTCGCTCATGTCGGGAAAGCGTACTCCCAAATCGTCATCGTTTTTTCCGATAAGCGGTGACGGCACAAAAGTCGATATGTGGTCGGTTATAACCATAAAGTCGCCTACATTCAAATTATCGCCGATTCCGCCTGCGGCATTAGTTAAAAAGAGCGTTTTTGCTCCCATTTTTTTCATAAGCCTTATAGGAAGCGCAATCTCATACGGAGAATATCCTTCATATAAATGAACACGTCCCTGCATTATAACGACGTTTTTATTATTCAGTCTGCCGAAAACAAATTTTCCCTTATGGCTCGGTGCTGTCGAAACAGGGAAGTCGGGTATATCATTATAATCAATAATGCATTGAGCTTCAATTTCATCTGCAAGGTCGCCGAGACCGCTGCCGAGTATAAGCGCCGTGTCAGGTATAAAATTAGTTTTTGAACGTATAAATTCCATCTGTTTTTCAAGCATTTTTTTGTCACCTCAACCATATTATATATTTTTTTATAAATTAAATCAACAAAATGCTATTGCATTATTCTTTTCTTTTTGTTATTATAGAT
>JAJBVC010000151.1 GCA_020860025.1 Clostridiales bacterium
AGTAAGAAAGATACTTCTATTTTTACCACCTGAGCGTGGTTATGGCTGCTTTATCGACAGCCTGACAAAGAGCATACGCTCTCTGCTTTTTATTTCATCACGACTGTTACGACCGACATTGCCGGTACTGTAATTTGAGCCGTTCCCTGCTCGCCGGAAGCCGTCATTTCCAAATCATAATCGGCGCTCGTCGTATATACGCTGTAATCATCAACGCAGTCAAGTGCTGTTGTCAAATCGCTGTCGGTATCATTAACATAAACTACAACCTCGCTGTTGTCCTTATTAACAAAGCAGCACGACGACAATCCATCAACTCCCGAGCTGCACGCAAGGCGAACTGCGCCCTCATCAATAAATTTTGAGAAATTGCCAAGGCACCAAAGACGCTTTGACGTCTGAATATCGCTGTGGTCGTCGGAATTAAGATAAATAAGCCCATCTGTATAAACGCCGTAGGAGCAGGCTGTCCACCAGTTCCACTGAGTTGTGTTTAAAATTGTCAAATCATCAATAATAACATTCGCCATTGCTACGCCGTATTCTATGGTCAGACCGTTTGTGCCGTTTTCCTCCTCGCTCAATAAGTCGAAAACGCCCGTGCTCTCGTCGCTTGTCATTTGGCAGTATTCCGTTGAAGCTATCGAATATGACGAATAATTATCTGAAAGAAATGAAGCGGCGTTCTGCTTTGTTTCGGTATTTGCCCAATAGGAGTGAACACAAATCGTATCAAAATAATTACGCAGTTCTTTGTTTGAAAAAACGTATTCCTTATCACGTCCGAGCAGACGGTTGATATATGCGGCTGTAGTTGAATACTCATCGCCGACCTCGCCCGATTCAAAGAGAGAAATTTTCACTCCGCTTTCTTCCTCAAGTTCAGAGCCCGAAAACTTTTCAATCATAACCTTATATAAATCAAGAGCATCATATTCTGAATAATGACAACCCTCCTGATTTACAGAAAATGTACCGTCGCCGTTGTCCCAAGCTGTCCAGCTGTACTGCGGTTCGTTAATCGGTGACACGTCGGTAACATTATAACCTTCGCCGACAAAATACTCGGCGACATTGTAGCAGTAATCGGCAAATGCTTCATAATTTGAAGAGTCAAGATTACTTGTCACCTCTTCACCCTCGGCAACAGGTGAGCCGTAAGCAAGACCGTTTACGGTCAGGCTGACAGGCGGCGAATTGACAAATAGCGATACTTTCAAATCATCGCCGTAAAGTGATTTAGCCTCGGCAAGGCATTTTTGAGCGGCTGCGTCAACCGTAAAATCGTAAGTGCCGTCAGATTGCAGAAAGCACTCTGTCTTTCTGTTTTCAGTCAAAATATGACTATCGCCCTTTGAGCCTGCGCCGAGATTATATCGGTAAATGTTAAGACCGATTCCGTTTTCGCTGTCGTAAAGGTATGACAAAATATCCTCGCTGTTTTCCCAAAGTCCGACGTCCTGACTCCACCAGCAGGCTGAAGCGCCGAATCCCTCCATAACCTGATACGTCACCGTTTCGTCTATAACAGTAACGCCTGTGTCTGTATTTGCGTTTACAGCTTCACTTTGAGGTACTGTCTTTTTCGTTTCAATCCCGACAATGCCAAACATAATATATGCGCCGACGGCTATTGCTACAGCTAAAATTACTGCCAAAACAGCAATGAAAATTTTTATACCCTTGCTTTTCATCAGTTTTACCTTTCTGAAAATAGAGGACACATATGTTATATTATAAATTTATACACGCTGTCAGATGTTGAGAAAGTAGTCAGAATTAAGCATTTTGGGAGGATTGCTGTACATTGGTACCGCTTCCGAGCAAAAGGCTTAAAACACCAAAATGTCTACAAAAATCGGGGACCCCGCAAAGCCTTTGGCTTTGTGGGGAGAGGAGAAACATATGGAGCATTCGTTATGAATTGCGTCAGCAATTTGTTTGAATGCGAAATGTGTTTGGACGACGTGGTTATGGCTGCTTTATCGACAGCCTGACTAATTATGTGCCCTGCATTTTTTTATTTATACGCCCGAATAAGCATTAAATCCGCCGTCAACCGGAATGTTTACACCCGTAATAAAGCCCGAATACGTTTCGTCGCAAAGGAACAAAAGAGTACCCGAAAGCTCTTCCGGCTCGCCGAAACGATCCATAGGAGTTGCCGCAAGAATTTTGCCTGTACGCTCTGTCGGAGAGCCGTCCTCGTTCCAAAGAAGCGTTGCGTTCTGTTTTGTTGAGAAAAAGCCCGGAGCAATAGCGTTGACACGTATACCGAGCGGTGCAAAATGAACAGCCATCCACTCTGTAAAGTTCTTAACGGCAGCTTTTGCCGCACTGTAAGCCGGAATACGTGTAAGCGGACGGTAAGCGTTCATTGACGTTACCATAATTATAGTGCCCTTTTCCTTTTGAGCCATATCCTTTGCAAATACCTGGGTAGGAATAAGCGTACCGAGGAAATTAAGGTTGAAAACAAAGCTGATTCCGTTAGGGTCAAGGTCAAAGAAGGTTTTGATATTCTCATCCTTTTGAACAAGGTCAATCTTTTCAAGCGTGTCCTTTGTCGTAGTGCCTTTTGGATTATTACCGCCGGCACCGTTAAGAAGAATATCACAGCTTCCGAATTTTTCGTTAATAACGTCTCGTGCCTTTTCCATAGATTCAAGCTCAAGAACGTTGCACGCTACGGCGATAGCTTCACCGCCCGCCGCATTTATTTCATCAGCGCATTTTTGAGCCGCCGCCTCGTTCAAATCAAGAACAGCAATTTTACAGCCCTGCTCGGCTAATGTTTTTGCAAACGCACCGCAAAGAACTCCGCCGCCGCCCGTTACAACAGCAACCTTGCCTTTTAAATTTTCGTGATTATACATTTTATTTTTCCTTTCTGCTTTTTTCAACAGCTTCCCAAAGTCCGTTAAGATAGCTGACTCCGAGCGCTCTGTCGTAAAGTCCGTAGCCCGGTCTTGCAACCTCGCCCCAAATCATTCTGCCGTGGTCAGGTCTGATATAGCCGTCAAAACCAACTTCCTGCAAAGCTTTTACAATTTCATACATATCAAGCGAACCTGCGCCGCTTTCGTGAGCCGTTTCGTTAAACCACTGATTGTTGATAGAAACGTTACGAAGATGAGCAAAATAAATTCTGTCGCCCGCCGCTTTGATAATCTCTACCATATCGTTATCGGGACTTGCGCCGAGAGAGCCTGTACAAAGAGTAAGTCCGTTATATTTGCTCGGCACCATATTAAGCAGCTTTTCAATCGCTTCTTTGCTTGTAATAATTCTCGGCAGACCGAATATTGACCAGGGCGGATCGTCAGGGTGAATAGCCATTTTGACGTCACATTCCTCGCAGGTCGGCATAATAGCCTCTAAGAAATATTTGAGGTTTGCCCATAAATCATCGGCTGTAATTCCCTTGTATTTTTCAAACAGCTCTTTAATTTCGCCCATACGCTCAGTTTCCCAGCCCGGCATAGCGTAGCCGTTTGAATTGTCGTCAATCTCCTTGAACATATCCTCTGGCGATTTGCCCTCAACCTGCTTTCCGTCATAGCAAAGACAGGTAGAACCGTCGGGAAGCGGCATATAAAGGTCGGTTCTTGTCCAGTCAAAAACAGGCATAAAGTTGTAGCATATTACCTTTACGCCCACCTTGGCAAGATTTCTGATTGACGTTTTATAATTTTCTATAAGCTTATCACAGCTCGGCAAACCGAGCTTAATATCCTCATGGACATTAACGCTTTCGATACATTCCATAGTTAAACCGGCGGCTGTGATTTCATCATACATTTTCTGCACGTCGCTCATTTCCCACGCTTCTCCGGCAGGGAGATAATGAAGCGCCGGAACAACGCCCACAACGCCCGGAATTTGCTTGATTTGCTCAAGGGTAACGGTATCCTTGTCAGAGCCAAACCAGCGAAATGTCATTTGCATATACATACCTCCTAAAAGTTATTATCACAATAATTTTACCATATCGTGCAATCGCTTTCAAGGTGTTATTGACTTTTATTTTTACGAATTATATATGCACCCGTAATAACGCACTTATCGTCGTCAATTCGGTAATCAATGCTTTCGTTTATGATTTCATAGCCGTCAAATGATTTTTCTTTTTCAATTTCAAGCTTTTTATTGGCAAGAGAAAGAAGCTCGTCGTCGTCAAGGATTCGAGGTTTTGACGAAAGCCACTTTTCTGTATAAGTCGTAATTCCTATCGGCAAATCAACGTCGTTGATATTAAGATAAGTCGTTTCTTCCTCGCTTATGTCGCCGATTTCCCTATTGAGGTTAAGAGAAATATCAATGCCGAAAAAATGAATCGACGTATACCGTTTAATTTTCTTTATGCTCAAATCGCTTTGCTCTCTGTATGCCACCGTCTGAATCTCTTTGCGAAAAACAGTCACGCCCTGCAAAACATCCTCATCCGCCGTATCGGGCTGAGGCGTAGTTTCGTTAATCTCAATTTTAGCGGTTGTGCCGAAACGGTTTATATGCACCCAGGCAATATCTTCAAACTCGCTCATCATTTGCCAGCAAAGTTTGTCTGTGTCCGCCTTGTTCCAGGAGGTGCCGATTTCAAAATCATTTTTCTCCAAAAACGTAATCACAGCCGTTTGACTTATTCTGTCACAGCCGACGATTTCAACTCTCCAAACGTATCCGCTTAAAGTTGACATCATAATTATAAAAACGACAATTCCCGCAAAAAATCCCATTCTGCCACGAAGCGGTTTAAGAATAAACGGCAGTCCGTGCTTTTCCTTAATTTTCACCATTCCTCCGTGCCTTAACGCAATTCGGTGCAGTTTTTTATACGTGCCTATACCGCAAATGCCCTCAAAGCCGTTTTGAGCCGATTTAAGTTCCTTAATATCAACATCATTTTGAAAACAGTCGCTGATAAAATCCTCCGCAAAGCCGTCTTTAAAAATAAAGACTACGTAGCCGAGCAGGAATCTGAAAAGCCTTATCATATCTAAACCGCCTGTGATGAAAATTCTATCGAAATAATAGCGCCCTCGACTATCGCACCCTCGTGTGTAAATGAATTTATATGCAAATCATCTCCATAAAACGTAATAACCTGACTGCCTACAAGAACTTTAATTTTTTGCTCTGTATACTCCAAAACCGAACCGAGCCCGTCAATAAGACATTCACTGTAAGACATTCACTGTCGGTCATTTCAATCCTCGGCTGACCGAAACGGTAATCGCAAAGTGTATCCGTTCGCTGTTTTTTCGGCTTGATTTTTTTCATAATATCACCGATAAAATATATGATAAATCACTGCCAAATATGAAGCTTTTAAATTAACATTTAAACATCAGCAATCATAACCACCAGTTGAACTGGTGGTTTGCACAGGCCCTATAAGGGCCGCCT
>JAJBVC010000093.1 GCA_020860025.1 Clostridiales bacterium
GAGTATTTTGACTTTTTCAATTTTCGGCTGTAAAATAAAAATTGAGTATTCATTTGTTTTAATTTTATGCTTTTCGTTATTGCTCGGCGCTGACGATTTGCTTGAGCTTCTTCTCTGTTCAATTATGCACGAGAGCGGTCATCTTGTTGCTCTTGTTTTATGTGGGGGTGGGGCGGACAGCTTAACATTCTCTTATTACGGCCTTGCGTTGAAATATTCGTCGCTTCTTTCAAAGGGCAAAGAATTTTTAGTGTTGTTTTCGGGGCCTGCGGTGAATTTGATTTTATATTTGATTTTTAAAAATGATATAAATTTACTGCTTTTTGTTTTAAACGCTCTTCCGATTTTTCCGCTTGACGGAGGTCGGATTCTACGTCTTTTTTTACCAAAAACATCAAAAGTGGTAAGTATTATTTTGCTTGTTGCTGTTTTTGTGTTGTCTATTTTTATGATGGTGCATTATAAATCATTTTCACTTTTGCTTATTGCGGTTTATTTGCTGATTTACAGTATAAATTATTGAGGTTATAGTTATATATGAAAAAAGAAGTTGAAAAAATACTCCAATACGTTCAAAAGCCGGCAAGATATATCGGCGGTGAGCTTAACTCTGTAATCAAAGACAAAGAAAAAGTTGACATTCGATATGCCTTTTGTTTTCCCGATACGTATGAAATCGGAATGAGTCACCTCGGAATGAAAATTCTTTACGGTCTTGTGAACAGCCGTGAAGACGCTTGGTGTGAGCGTGTTTTCGCTCCCGACAATGATATGGAGGAACAACTCAGAAAAAATGATATTCCGCTTTTTGCACTTGAAAGCGGAGATTATCTTACCGATTTTGATATTATCGGATTTACGCTGCAATATGAACTTTCCTACACCAATATGCTTAATATGCTCAATTTGTCGCATATTCCTCTTAAAGCTTGTGACAGAAGTGAATTGACACCTATAATTTGCGTTGGCGGGCCGTGCTGCTGTAATCCGGAGCCGATAACCGATTTTGTCGATATAGTATTTCTCGGCGACGGTGAGGAAAGCACAAATGAGGTGCTTGACTTGTTAAAGGAGTGCAAGCGTAAAGGACTTGGCAAGCATGAATTTTTGATAAAGGCAAAGGATATTGTGGGAGTATACGTTCCGTCTTTTTACAAGGACAGCTATAATGATGACGGTACTTTAAAATCTCTTGAGCCTTTGTTTGATGCACCGAAAAGCGTTAAAAAATCGGTTGTGTCCGATATGAATAAGGTGTATTACCCAAAAGAATTTGTCGTTCCGTACATAAATATAGTTCACGATCGTGCAGTTGAAGAAATTTTTCGAGGCTGCATACGTGGGTGCCGTTTTTGTCAGGCAGGATTTATTTATCGGCCTATTCGTGAAAAAAGCGTTGAAACGATTAACGAGCAGTGTAAAGCGTTAATTAAATCAACAGGCTATGATGAAATTTCACTATGTTCATTATCAACCTCCGACCACAGCGATGTTAACCGTATGCTTACTACCTTAATAGACTGGACAGTTAAAGAGAATATAAATCTGTCGCTTCCGAGCTTACGTGTTGATAATTTTTCTGACGAGCTTGTCGAACAGCTTAATAAGGTTCGCCGCAGCGGTTTGACATTTGCACCTGAGGCGGGAACTCAAAGGCTTCGTGACGTTATAAATAAAAATGTCACCGAAAAAGAAGTTTTAGACACCTGTACAAAGGCTTTCGACAATGGCTGGACTTCAGTTAAGCTTTACTTTATGATGGGACTTCCGACTGAAACTATGGAGGATATAGAAGGTATTGCAAATCTTGGTATGGATGTTGTACACGCTTTTTATAAAAATCCAAATAGGCAAAAGGGAACTGGAGTTCAGGTTTCAATTTCCTGTGCTTCGTTTATTCCAAAGCCGTTTACTCCGTTTCAGTGGGAGCCTGAGGATACAATGGATTCCCTTAGGGAAAAGCAGAAGCATTTGCTTGAATCAATTCCAAGCAAAAAAATAAGAGTATCATATCACGAAACGCCAACGTCGCTTCTTGAGGGCGTTTTGGCAAGAGGTGATCGACGGCTCGGAAAGGTAATTTTGCGTGCTTATGAGCTTGGCTGCAAGTTCGATTCCTGGGACGATCAGTTCAATTTTGATGCTTGGCAGCAAGCGTTTAAGGAAAACGATATTGACCCTTATTTTTATACTCACAGGAGAAGAAAGTTTGACGAATTGCTTCCGTGGGATCATCTCGATTATGGCGTCAGCCGAAAGTTCCTTGAAAATGAAAATAAAAAAGCACATCAGAATTTAACGACTCCTCATTGCAGAATACGCTGTGCCGGATGCGGTGCAAATAAACTTAACGGAGGTAACTGTGATGCGAGAGGTTAGACTTCGTTTTTCAAAAACAGACAGGCTTAAATATATAAGCCATCTTGATATTAACCGTGCAATGTCACGTGCTATTAAAAGAGCTGAGATTCCGCTGTGGTATACAGAGGGCTTTAATCCTCATCCTTATATGAGCTTTTCGCTTCCTCTTTCACTCGGAGTTGAGAGTATGTGTGAAAGTGTTGATTTAAGAATTGTCGGCGATATAAGCAATGACGAAATTAAAAAGCGTATGAACAGTGTTTTGCCGGACGGACTGCGGATTTTGCAGGTCTATGATGATTTTCGTGACAGCAGTGAAATATGCTATTCGGATTATACTTATAAATTTGAGTTTTCCGATAACGAGCTTGCTTTAAGCAAAATAAAATCAGTTCTTGACAGTGACGAAATAACAGCACTGAAAAAGGCAAAACAGGGCAAAAAAAGAATAATGAAAGAAACAAATATTAAACCTTTTATAGATAAATATAATATCTCAATTCGAAATGATTTTATAGTTCTTAATATTCGTCTTTTTGCAGGTCCCCAAAAAAACTTAAATCCGACTCTGCTTTTTGATACTATAATAAGGCTTATAGATATGGACTTTGAGTGGAGAAGTATAAGCAGAATTTCACTGCTTGATAAGGAATATAAAGAATTTATTTAAAAAATGCTTGCATTTTGATTATTAGTATGATATTATAGTTCAGCATTTGTTCCGTTGTAACTCTTGCAACGCGATAATGTGTATTAGCATTAAGAAGATGGTCCGCTTTCATTTTTTGATATGAACATCTCATAAATTAAAAGGAGGAAGAAAAATGGACGCACTTAAACTTATTGAAAAAGACAGCACAAAAGCAGAACTTCCAAAGTTCGGCATCGGTGATACCGTAAGAGTATCGGTAAACATTCGTGAGGGTTCTCGTGAGAGAATTCAGATGTTTGAGGGTACTGTAATCGCTATTAAAGGATCAGGTATTTCAAAGACATTTACAGTTCGTCGTGTTTCATACGGCGTAGGTGTTGAAAGAGTGTTCCCAATGCATTCACCAAACGTTGTTGACGTTAAGGTTGTTCGTTATGGTAAGGTTCGCCGTGCTAAGCTTTATTATCTTCGTGACCGTGTTGGTAAGGCTGCAAAGGTTAAAGAGAACATTCAGTAATAACGGTTTTGAGGGTATGCAAACAGCATGCCCTTATTTTTTAGGATGAAAAATTATGGCAGAATTTATTAAACAAAATGTTCAGTGGTTTCCCGGCCATATGGCAAAAACACGCCGTATGATAAAATCGAGCCTTAATTTAGTTGACGGCGTTGTTGAAATTGTAGATGCTCGTGTGCCTTACAGTTCGTCAAATCCCGAGCTTGATAAAATGATTGAAAGAAAGCCACGTATAATTCTTCTCAATAAATGCGATACAGCCGAAAGCGCCGCAACCGATATTTGGATAAATTATTATAAGAGCAAAAAAATGTATGCAATTCCCGTTGACTGCAAAACAGGCAAGGGACTTAACGCTTTTATCCCGACTGTAAATAAGGCGCTTGAAAAAGTAATTGAACGCAATAAAGAAAAGGGAATGTCAAAAAAACCGCTTCGTCTTATGGTGGTCGGTATTCCCAATACAGGTAAATCATCATTTATAAATCGTATGGCAGGCAACGCTAAAGCTAAGGTTGCCGACAAGGCGGGAGTTACAAGACAGCAGCAATGGTTTTCGGTTGGCAACGGAGTTGAACTTCTTGACACACCGGGCGTTCTTTGGCCTAAATTTGATGACCCTGAGGTTGGTGACAAGCTTGCGTTTATAGGCTCGGTTAAAGATGAAGTCGTTGATAAGGAAACGCTTGCCTGCAGGCTTCTTGAAACACTGATGAAAACTTGTGCAAATGCGATTACGCAGCGCTACAAAATTGACAATATTGATGCGCTTCAGCCATGGGAAGTGCTTGAGCTTATAGGGAAAAAACGTGGATTTTTGATAAAAGGCGGAGAGATTGATTACAGCCGCACTGCAAAAACTGTTTGTGATGAATTTAAGGGAGGAAAGCTCGGCAAAATAACGCTTGAGCTGCCACAGCAATGAACTGGCTTGAATATGAAAATGAAGCGACAAAACAAGGTTTTGAGGTAATATGCGGAATTGACGAGGCGGGAAGAGGTCCTCTTGCCGGGCCTGTTTATGCAGCCGCAGTAATTCTTCCGAAAGGGCATATTATCGACGGAGTTGACGATTCAAAAAAAATCAGTGAAAAGAAAAGAGAAATTCTTTTTGATAAAATAGTCAATGAATGTGTTTGCTACGGTGTCGGAACCGCAACGGAACGTGAAATTGATGAAATCAATATTTTACAGGCTACGTTTCTTGCAATGCAAAGAGCGTTTAACTCGCTTGCCGTCAAGCCTGATATAGCACTTATTGACGGAAATAAAAAGCCGGGACTTCCAGTTGAAGAATGGGATATTGTAAAGGGCGACGCTAAAAGCGCAAATATTGCGGCAGCGTCTATTATTGCTAAGGTAAGCCGTGACCGTTATATGCTCGAAATGGCGGAAAGATATCCGCAGTATCAGTTTGAAAAGCATAAGGGCTACGGTACAAAGCTTCACTATGAAATGATAGAAAAATACGGCATTTCACCTATTCACAGAAAAACATTTTTGAAGAAGATTCTTAATAATGAATAATAAAGGTAAATTTTATGAGGATGTAGCGCTTAAATATTTAAAAAAGCACAGATATAAATTAGTTGATTATAACTTTAAAAGTAAATTCGGTGAAATCGACCTCATAGTTAAAAACAGAAAATATTTGTGTTTTGTAGAGGTTAAGCAGAGAGATGCAAACGATTATGCCACCCCTGCCGAATATGTGGATTCATCAAAGCAGAGAAAAATTATTTCAACAGCCAAGCTTTTTTTATACGCTCATCCGACTGAACTTCAGCCGAGATTTGACGTTGTTGAAATTTATACAGAGAATAATTCAATTAAATCAATAAAACATCTTGAAAATGCCGATGAG
>JAJBVC010000189.1 GCA_020860025.1 Clostridiales bacterium
TATCTCTCACAATGCAATAAAAAAATATATAAAAAAAGAAGCTGTTTTGACATTAAACCAAAACAACTTCTTTAAATTTTACGCTGTTATTCGGAAAAGAGAGGAGTTGAAAGATAACGGTCGCCCGTATCAGGCAAAAGAACCACAATAGTCTTTCCTTTATTTTCGTCACGAAGCGCAAGCTCCTTTGCCGCCCACAATGCGGCTCCGCTTGAAATACCTACGAGAATGCCCTCTTGCTTAGCAAATTCCTTGCCTACTGCAAAAGCATCGTCGTTTTCAACAGCGATAATCTCATCGTAAATTTCAGTATTCAAAGTGTCCGGAACAAATCCTGCACCTATACCCTGGATTTTATGCGCTCCCGCAGTACCCTTTGAAAGTACAGGTGATGAGGCAGGCTCAACGGCAACAATTTTAACATTCGGATTTTTCTCTTTAAGATATTCGCCGACACCTGAAATAGTACCGCCTGTTCCTACGCCTGAAACAAATATATCTACATTTCCGTCGGTATCATTCCAAATTTCGGGACCCGTTGTCGCTTTATGAGTGGCCGGGTTAACAGGATTTACAAACTGACCTGCTATAAATGAATTAGGTATTTCGGCGGCAAGCTCATCGGCTTTGGCGATAGCACCCTTCATGCCCTTACTTCCGTCGGTTAGTACAAGCTCTGCGCCGTATGCTTTCATAAGATTACGTCTTTCAATGCTCATCGTTTCCGGCATTGTGATTATAATTCTGTAGCCCTTAGCGGCGGCTACAGCTGAAAGTCCGATTCCCGTATTACCGCTCGTAGGTTCAATAATAACAGAGCCTTCTTTAAGCTTGCCTGTCGCCTCTGCGTCCTCGATAATCGCTTTTGCGATACGATCCTTTACCGAACCTGCCGGATTAAAGTATTCAAGCTTTGCAATAACCTTTGCCTGTAAATTGTTTGCTTTTGAAAAATTGCTTACCTCAACAAGCGGTGTGTTGCCTACAAGGTCAAGCGCTGATTTGTAAACTGCCATAATAATTATCTCCTTTTTATTATTTTATATTTATTATTTAACCTTGTCAAATGCCTGTGACAAATCATAAATTATATCGTCAATATGTTCTGTGCCTATTGAAAGCCTGATTGTATTCGGCTTTATATCCTGCTCCTCAAGTTCCTCGGCACTGAGCTGACTGTGAGTTGTTGTTGCGGGATGAATAACAAGAGATTTAACATCGGCAACATTGGCAAGAATAGAGAAAATATTAAGAGAGTCGATAAACTTCTTTGCTTCTTTCTCTCCGCCCTTGATTTCAAATGTGAAAATAGAGCCTGCGCCGTTTGGAAAATATCTGTTATACAAATCCTTATATCTATCGTCAAGGCTCGGATGATTAACCTTTTCGACAAGCGGATGATTTTGAAGAAAATCAATAACCTTTTTAGTATTTTCAACGTGACGTTCCACACGAAGCGAAAGTGTTTCAAGTCCTTGCAAAAGAAGAAATGCGTTAAACGGTGAAATTGTTGCGCCCGTATCTCTGAGCAAAATCGCACGAATGTACGTTACAAACGCCGCATCACCTGCCGCATCAACAAAACTTACACCGTGATAGCTTGGGTTTGTGTCTGCTATCTGAGGGAATTTACCGCTTGCTTTCCAGTCGAAATTTCCGCTGTCAACAATAACTCCTCCGAGTGTTGTACCGTGACCGCCGATAAATTTTGTAGCACTGTGAACAACAATGTCGGCATTATATTCAATAGGTCTTAAAAGATACGGAGTAGCAAATGTTGAATCTACTACAAGCGGAATTTGATGACTGTGTGCAATTTCGGCAAGCTTTTCTATATCAATAATATTTGAATTCGGATTTCCGAGCGTTTCAATAAATATTGCTTTTGTGTTAGGCTGAATTGCATTTTCAAAATTCGCCAAATCATCAGGGTCAACAAATGTTGTATTAACTCCAAACTGTGTAAACGTATGCTCAAGATAATTATACGTTCCGCCGTAAATAGTCTTAGCCGAAACTATATGGTCGCCTGCCGTTGCAAGCGCCTGAAAAGTATACGAAATAGCGGCGGCGCCCGATGCCGTTGCAAGAGCGGCTGTTCCGCCCTCCAAAGCGGCAATTCTTTTTTCAAAAACATCCTGTGTTGAATTTGTAAGTCTGCCGTAGATGTTTCCTGCGTCGGTCAGGTTAAACCTCGCCTGGGCATGGTCGCTGTTCTTAAATACATATGATGTTGTCTGATAAATCGGAACCGCACGTGAATCAGTTGCGGGGTCGGGACTTTCCTGCCCAACGTGAAGCTGTAATGTTTCAAAATGATATTTATATTCTGACATAATTTTTATTTCCTTTCGATTATTATTTAAATGTTAATTTAGATTATATGTCTGAAATTCAATTTTTGCAACATCGCAAGTACATTCGTTCGTTTTTAACATTGCTGTAAATCAGCGTTAAAATTATATTGTTCATATCAATTACCCTATTTCCTATCTGTTTAGTAGGTTTTAACGTTGAATACAGTATACACTACATTGCCTACTTTGTCAATAGGTTTTTAAAATTTTTTTTCAAATTGAGCATAAATAAAAAAGGTCACCTCGTAAATTTGAGGTAACCCTTACAGTTTTAACATATATTATAAATGGAATATAATATCGTCACTCTTCCAGTGGAAGAACAAAATTCCGACAGCAAGCGTTATTATAGAAATAACAGAAGCGTAAAGAAGCAGTTTCCAACTCATTGGCTGTCCATACAGAACGCATTGTCTGAAAAGTTCAATCATAGAATAAAGCGGATTGATTTTTATTAATTCTACAATCCAGCCGGATGTTATTCTTGAAAGCGGATAGATGATAGGTACCATATAAAAAAGCAGCTGAGTTACAACATCCCAAATATACTCAATATCCCTAAAATAAACGCAAAGCACAGATAAAATTAAGCCGACACCCGTACTGAATATAAGAAGAATAAGCATAGGGATAAAAAATAAAAGTGCGTACCACGTTATGGTTAAACCGCTGCCGCCGTTAAAACCGCTGACTTTAAAGAATATCCATACAAGAATATAGCAAAGCAATGAAATTGCAAATGTTACGAAGTTTGAGAAAATTGAAGAGAGCGGATACATATACTTCGGCACATAAACTTTTTTTATAATCGCAGCGTTACGCCTAAACGACGTCATCGCCTGCTTTGTTGATGATGTAAAGAAACTGAATAAAAGTCTTCCCGAAAAAAGAAAAACGGGATAACACGTTATTCCCTCTCCTGTTCTGCCGAATATACCGCCGAATACGACAGACAAAACTATCATATTAAGAAGCGGCTGCAAAAAGCTCCATAAAATTCCGAGCCAGGAGTTACGATATTTAAGACTTACATTTTTCCTTGTCAGCTCAGCCAGTAGGTTTCTGTATTTACGAAACATTTTCACGTCGTGAGATAGTTCCGCTTTTTCATTAGTGCTCAAAAAAACACCTCATTTTAAACTTTAATACCAATACCGTTAATAACATTGGTTGCGACTGCGTTGTAATTTAACAAAATCACCGACTTACATCGCCTGTCAAATTATGTCAACTGAAACTTAGGACATTATAGCACAGTCGAATTTATTTTTCAACATATATTATTTTTGTTGAAATTTATTTAAAAAGCTCTGCTATTTCAAGCGCCGTTTTTCTTGCGGACATATTTCCATCAATAACAATATCGGCTGCTGCAAGATATTTTGGTTTACGTTCGTCGTAAAGCGCTTTGGCATTTTCTCTGTTCTGAAAAAGAGGTCTTGTTCCCGAATCTCCTATACGAGCGCATATAACATCAAAATCAGCGTCAAGAAAAACTATTTTCCCTCCGTTTTTAATTGCGTCAACATTGCGTTTATACGTCAGCGCACCGCCTCCGGTTGAAACGACGCAGTTTTTATAAGCACTTATTTTTTTACAACATTCATATTCCAAATCACGAAAATAATCCTCTCCGTGAGTGGCAAAAATAGCTTTAATCGCTATTCCCTGCTCGCTTTCAATCATTTCATCAGTATCAATAAATTTTCTTCCCATAATTTTGGCAAGCTCTGTTCCGACAACAGTTTTTCCGCTTCCCATAAATCCGCATAAAATAATATTCATATCTTTCCCAGTTCTCTTTCGGTTATTTCAATAACAGGCTTAATATCATCCATAGTAAATTTAACGTCAAGCCATATCTCCTGTGCAACAGCAGCCTGCCAAACAAGCATAGGCAAACCGTTTGAATATTTAAGTCCGCCTTTTTTCGCATACTTAATAAGCATAGTTTCCATAGGATTATACACAGCGTCAAAAACAGCCTTGCACCTACATACCTTTTCATACGGCAAAACACAGGCGTCAACATTAGGATACATACCTACAGGCGTTCCGTTAATCAAAAGGTCATATTCGCCGTCAACCTGATCAAGCGTAATAACTTTAACTTCCTTTTGCAACTTTTGAATAATCTCTTGCATAATAAGACAAGCGGCGTCAACATCCGAATCTCTGACAGCGATAGTCAAATCGGCGCCTGCCATTACACTTTCAAAAGCAAACATACGTGAAACTCCGCCGCTGCCGCAAAGCAAAACCTTACCGCCGAGAGTTATTTTTGCCATATCAAGCGCACGCAAAAAGCCGAAGCAATCCGTATTATGCCCTGTTACCGTGCCGTTTTTACAGCTTACGGTATTTACCGCACCGAAAAGTTCTGAACGCTCGGACAAGCTGTCCATCATCGGAATAATTTCCGTCTTATGAGGAATAGTAACATTAAATCCGTCAAGGGTCTTTAACTCGTCAAAACTTTTTTTAAGATTTTCCGGTGCAATTTCTTTAAGTGTGTAATCGGCGTCACATCCGATGATTTTAAACAGTTCTTTATGGATAATCGGCGACATTGAATGGCCGAGAGGATATCCTATAAGAGCAAATTTTTTCATTTCTTTTACCTCTTTTGCAAAAACTTATTGACAATTACGAATTATTTATATAATATGATAATAACATACCAAATCAATATTAACAACATTTTTTTGAGGTGAATAACAATGGTATTTGAAAAAATTAAGGAAATACTTTTGGAGCAATTTGACATTGAAGAAGCAGAAATCACTAATGACAGTCTGCTCGTTGAGGATTTGGGAGCTGACAGCCTTGACGCTATCGACATTGTAATGTCGGTTGAGGACGAGTTTAAGGTGGAAGTTCCCGACGAAATTATCGAGAAGATGGAAACTGTCGGCGATATTGTATCCTTTGTTGAGAGCAAGATATAAGTAAATAATTCTATTATATTTCATATATATTATTTATGCGATATATACAAA
>JAJBVC010000127.1 GCA_020860025.1 Clostridiales bacterium
TGCATATGCCTTTAGTTTTCTGTCATCATCGAAAATATTATTGATTTTAGATTTGATATTCATATATTTTATACCTCCGTTATTTAAAAAATAAATTTTTAATTTTTGTTATCTAATTCCATATTTACTTGATACATATTAAATCGCATTTTCAACCCTCTTTTTAGTTGAAATAGTCATCAAAAAAACATAATTGTTTTTGTGCTTTTTCTCGTTCATATGTATCATAGTTTGAAATCAGTAATTCAGCATATTTGCTGCCGCCATCATAGCGTTGTTTTATATTGTTCAGTCTTTCGGCTTTACGAATATATATCCCGTCTTTTCTGTACAATTCTCGTATTTCTTCGCAATCATTATATGATAAAAGAAACTTTCCTTTTATGTTTAATAAAACATTTGAAAGCCTTTTATGATCGGTTCTGCTAAATCCTACATTAGAATAGTATTTTTCAGTTGCAAAATACGGAGGATCGCAATAGAAAAAACTTGCGGGCCTGTCATATTGTTTAATAAGGTTTTCAAAATCCTTATTTTCAATAATAACTCGTTGAAGCCTTGCTGATGCCCGGTAGATAATAGGAAAATCCGACCACAACGAGTGCGGTCTGCACCCGTATGAATCTAAACCTGATGCATAACTGTATTTAATCAGTTGATAAAACAATGCTGCTCTTTTGACATTTTCAACACGCTCCGGATGTTCAAATATTTTAAGCGTTTTATTAAAGTCTTCACGAGAATTAAGAACAAACTCTAATTCATTTTTTAGTTCAAAAGGATGTTCTCTGACGCATTGATATAAATTTACTAAATGTGAATTCATATCGTTATAGACTTCAAAATCATTCATTGGCGGTTTTCTGAAAAGCACCCATCCACATCTTCGTCCGGACCTGTAATATTTACATATTCACCGATAATGCAAAGAGCGGACTCATAACTGCCGGATTCTCTGATACGGCTGCACATTTCGGTTGCTTCATCAGACATTCCGTTTCTGCGGAGTGTTTGTGATGCAATACCCATAAGATTAAAGATATTTCCGTCTTTCCCGATAAGCTCGCAATCGGGTTTTTGTTTTTCTTTGGCAATATATCCGCCGAGCGAATTTTCAACATAATCTGACAACCAAGTACCGTTAAACCGAGGATGAGTTGCAATTCTCCACACTGCAAGCTTGCCGACATTCACTTCAACATCATCAAACGGATACAGAAGATTTGTAAGGTTTTTATTTTCAAATGAATATACGGTATCAAATTTTGAACCGTTTAAAAGGATGCCTTCTTCTGTCAGCATATCATTGATTCCGTCGACCCATTCTTTTAAATCACCACCGCAGCCTTGAAGAACAAGCCCCTCTTTATTATCCATTCTACGAAGTTCATCAGCAGTAATTTCTTTTATCAACACAACTTCATACCTCCTCTTTGTTCTTCCATAGAAAACCTTTCGTTTATATAATCATCTATCGACAATGTCTGACCGATAAATTCAGGCTCGGTTTGTTCTGTAAAATCAATATATCCCTTTTCACCCAAATCAATATTTTCATTCGATATAACGGAACCGCCGTGATTTACCGTAACATTTGACTCAAGCGTTGAAAAAGTATCATCGTAATCACTTCGTCTGATATGATAAAGATGCAAACCGAGAGGAACATCATTCGGCGTTAATCTTTCGTCTGAATAAAGAGCAGGCTTCCCGAACAAATTTATCAGTTCAAAATCTTCTTTCCATGCAGGCACATAATCTGTACCTGTTTGGTTAATATAAAAACCGTAGTTTTCCAATTCGCTGTCCCATACCTCAGCGGCAAATTCCAGTGCTTCTTTATTCGTTTTCGGAATGAATTTGTTAATAATCTCTCCGCCTTTTAATATCAACTCGCCGCAGTTTTGCCCTAAATCCTCATCTGCGTACCTAATATTCATTTCAATACTCGGATATAATTCAGACAGTTTCTTTATAACAGGAATCGGCGCAGACCAAGCGGTTTGAAAGTATATGCTGTCATTTTGACTGTAATCTGCTTTATTATCATAACCGCAGGCATTCCATTTTGTTCCCCACATATTGATACTCCATTCATACCAAGAAGGGAATCCGTATTTTTGTATATTATTCCACGCTGTTTTCCCAAGCTCCCATTCATCCCGTTTTATGTTATTATGCCGTTTTAAAAACTCTTTCTCACTTTCAGCTATAAACTCCTCTGAAAGTGTTGAAATATCTGTTGTTCTTGCATTAAGCATACACTCAGAAATAAATTCTCCGTATTTTTTCAAACCGTTATTTGTTCTGCTTCCGGCTTCAATGCTCAGAGATTCGGACATCGGAATAACCTTATTAAAATCAATCGTTCCTATACCGTATTCATCATTTTTAATTCTTTCGAGAATTTCTTTAATGTCAGACTCGTCACCTGTAAAAATTATTCTGTTTGCAATCCAATTCGGCATTGTTATCACCCCTTTATAATTTTGTAATTCGATTAATTTTACATAAATAAAGCACCTATCATTTCTGATAAGTGCTTAAGTGCTAAATTCAAATGCGTATATGCGTATAGATATTTAATTTTTATTTTTATCTGAAACATTTTCGATAGTCTTTACTACAACCTCATTTAATTCGGTTGCACTTTGTGATGTTATTACAGGCTTGCCTGTTTGTGTTTCAATAGATTTTCGTGCATCACCGGCAACCTTTCCGCCTCTGTTTGCAACAGTTTTGTTTTCTTCAAAAGTCTGCGGATTTTCAGATTCGGAAATCTCTTTTGTTGACGCTTCTGCAAGCATTGTCAAAACAAGTTCAAGATTACTCATATTATCCCTGAGGTTTTCCTTTTTCAAACCTTTAAGATTTTTATATTGTCTTGTATTCATTCCCGACCAAGCTTTTGTAATCTCGTCGGTAAGGATTGCATACTCTCTGCCCTTTTCAACGCCGTGCTTTTGCCATTCGTCAGTTAGTTCATTTCTGATACGAATTGCTAAAAGTCTTTGATGAATCCAATCATCGGGATAACCTTTTTTCTGATAAGTTTCAACCGCACGGTCAATGGCAAGTTCAGGATCAATTGTTTCTTCAATCCTTTCTCTGCCGACTTGAGCCAGCCACATTTTAAACGGCTCGGCTTTTTTTGAAGGAATTGATTGAATTAACCGAAGTAACTGTTCTGTATTTGCTACATCAGTTATTCTTCTTTTTCCGTCTTTTGCAGTCATTTTTAACTGTACGATTTTTTCGTACAGTTCACTTCCTTCTGTTTTCAGTTTGCGTTTTAAGTCACTCCAATAACGGCGAGGATTGTCTGTGTCGCTCAATACTTCGCAAACATCAACGATCGCAAAATACCATTCTTCTTTTTCGTTATCCCAAGCTGTTCGTATTTCCTTATCTTCAAATAATTCAATATTATCAGGCATAATTTTACCTCCGAGATTTCATCACAAGCATATTTTACCATATATTCAAAAATAACTCAATAAATATCAAGAATTTTCATTATTCGTCTTGGTTATGAAATATTCTTTTTAAATGCTCACCTAAAGCAGAAGTGACAGGTACACTTACCGCATTACCCGCCATTTTATATAATCGTGCATCTGACATACCGATTGCTTTAACCTTATTAAACTGTTCATCTGTAAAGCCTTGCAGTCTGAAACATTCTCTCGGTGTTAAGCGTCTGATATATCCCACAAAGAAATTACCTTGTTTATTAACAATAATCATAGCTGTAACCGTATCTTTATTCGGATTTTCAATCGTCCAATGATTATTAAATACATCAAAAACCGTGAGCAATTCATCGCCTTTAAATTTTTTCAATATTACCATAACTGCAGAATGTTCACTTTTATGATTACTCAGTCCGGAATTATGCCTCGCTGTAATACACCTTGCAAGTTCGGTAATCTTTGCGTTCTGATTCATATCTATGAAATAAAAGGCTTGTGTGCTGTTCGTTGTCAACGTATGTGCAAGCTCTGCTCCGACTCTGCCTCGTCTTGAATTTATAGTCAGATACGATATATCAATGCTGTCATTTGGAAATGCAAACTGGTATCCGTCTTTTGTATTGGATTTAACAGGCAGTGGAATTAAATAGAGTCCTGTATGTCCTCCGCCTCCGCCGCCTGATGCGGTAAGGGTTATTCCGACTCCATCAGATGCGTATACTCTTTGACCTTCACTTCCCGGCACTCGTCTGATAATAGTCTTTGGATTTGTATCGGGGAAAGTGAATACTTCGCTGGCACATTTACCTCTAAGAAATCCTGTAATATACACTCTTTTTCGGGATTGGGGAACTCCGAAATTTGCGCTGTTAAGCACTGTCCATGAGACATCATACCCAATTTCGTCCAGTGCATTAAGGATGGTCGCAAATGTCCTGCCTTTGTCATGGCTAAGCAGTCCGGGAACATTTTCAAGGAACAGAAGAGCGGGTTTTTTAACGGCAGCAATTCTTGCAATCTCAAAGAACAGTGTTCCTCTTGTATCCTCGAATCCTCTTCGTCTTCCGGCGACTGAAAAAGCCTGACAGGGAAAGCCTCCTGTAATAAGGTCGATATCGGGCAGGTCATTGGGATTGATACTTCTTGCATCTTCAAAATACATCTCTCCTTTCGTATCGTAAATCGATTCATACGCTCGCCGAGCATATTGGTCGATTTCACAATAGCCGATGCAATCAAATCCTCCTACTGCTTCAAGTCCCGAACGAAAACCTCCGATACCCGAAAACATATCTATATATTTAATTGACATAGGGCATTCAACCCTTATTTATCTTCCTGTTTCACCTCACATATTTATTGTCGGTTCTGATTTTTCTACAAAAGCAACGCTGTTTTCTTCTGCAAGTTCCTGTTCGGTCAGTTTACGATAACTGTCTGCACCATATGCCAAACCAAGCTGTCTGCCGTTATCAAATTTACAGAACACGGTTCCCGTATCATCAACGAAATCAACAGTACCTCTTGTATTCGGCAGAATCGATCTTGGATCATTACCCATTTCAACGAGCAGTATTCTTGTGCCTTTGGGATATTCTGCTTTAATCTGTCCCGCAATACTTGTCAATCTTTTAACATTGTTCAATAAGACACCACCTTTTTAATAAAAGGCAACCGATCTGAATCAGTTGCCTTTATCACTTTGTTTAATTTAAATTTAATCCTTTTCTTGCTATTTTTATTGCATCAATAATTATTTTGAAATTCTTATCACTATATAATTCTTTATCAATTATATCTTCCAGTAGTATTTCGTCTCCTAAAACCATACTTTTAGCGAATTGCCATAATTGATGAGAATTGACACTAATACCTTTTATA
>JAJBVC010000197.1 GCA_020860025.1 Clostridiales bacterium
ATTATAGATACAGCTTTAGTTTTAATTTTACCGTTAAAATTAGATAAATTAGATATTATTGAAAGGAACTGACTATATATGACTGTTAATGTAGTAAATTATACTAAAATTCTAAAAAAGAACACCGTATTGGATGATGTGAACTGTACTTTTCAATCAGGCAGGATTTACGGATTTTGTGGGAAAAACGGCTGTGGAAAAACGATGCTTTTAAGGGCAATCGCAGGGCTGATATTACCTACGAGCGGCTATGTATGTATTGACGATAAAATCATTGGTAAGGATATAGAATTTCCTAATTCAATAGGTTTAATTATTGAAAATATGAATATGATAGGAGAATATACGGCGTTTCAAAATTTAAAATTGCTGGCTAAAATCAAAAAAGTTGCTACGGATAAAGATATTAAAAATGCTTTATTAGCAGTAGGTCTTGATTATAACGATAAAAAAACCGTAAAAAAATTTTCACTCGGTATGAAGCAAAAACTTAATATTGCCCAATCAATTATGGAACACCCTAAAATGATTTTACTTGATGAACCTACAAATGCACTTGATGATGAAAGCGTAAAAGGAATAAGAAAAACTTTACTTAAACTAAAAGCACAGGACTGTTTAATTATAATTGCAAGTCATAACAAGGAGGATATTGATGTGCTTTGCGACGAAATTATTGAAATATCCAATGGGAGGATTAAGCAGTGAAAAAAGCCACCAAAATAATCATATTATTTATATGCATTTGCGTAATCGTTTTTGCAGGACTTAAATTTTTTGGAATAAGTAATTCCGCCACAAATGATTTTTCAGATGGCGAATCCTACCAAATTGCAAGCTGGGAAAGCAAAAAGAGCGAAAACGGTTGTGTTTTAACCTTAACTTTTTATAGCAATAATACGGTGAATATTGATTGCACTTTAGAAAGTTCAACAAATGCTTTTTATAATATGGATGATTTAGTCGATTTGGATTATAAATCAAGAATAATCAGATCTAATGCAGAGTATAGTGACGGTGGCGATTGCTATGCAAGTATCGTTCCAAATGACTGTACCGGTGTAATAATTGACGATAATTTATACGAAGTCAGTGTTGCAAAAGTAATCGTCGAAAACTCTGAGATTACTTTTAAATATGTTGTAGCAGACCTAAATCATATGGATGAGCATAGCGTAAGCTTAATTGATGAAAACGGAAAGGAGCATAAAATTATTTAATATAAACTCAGAAAGGAAAATATATGACTGTTAAAAATTATAATAAAAAACTTATGTTTACAATTCTTGCTTTAATTGTTATTACGACTATATCACTGAGTGGGTTGGTTGCCTATGCGTATTCAGATAATAATATATCTTATAGCTTTACTATTAGAGCAAGTCAAGCAGTATCTAAATACTCAGAAGATGAGTTTAGAAATACATATAATAATGATAATGCGTGGAAAGTTAATTTGAGATCTTCCGGCGAAGGTTCAAGCACTATCACTTATTTTAGACTATGCTTAGAAGATAATTCTGGTGTCTCAAGTTGGCATTCTGTAGTTCAAGGCTCAGGTTCGCATTATTATAGTGCTTGGGATGGTGCAGATCACACACATGTTTATTTACAGGGTAAAAATAATAATAACACTACTAAAACTTATACTGTTTCAGGATATTGGGATGAAGAAACCGGTATTTCTCCTGACTAATAAGTAATATATCTTTTCCGTTTTCATCTTTTTTAAAGAGGTTGTCTCACGATTTTAGTGAAGCAACCTCTTATTGTTCGGCAATAGCTGAAAACCCCCGGTTCTACCGGGGGAAACAGAAAGCTTCAGTAAAAATAAAACCACCGAGAAAATACAAAACGATTGAGATAATGCTTGTGGATGACGGTATTTTTTACCCATATTATTAAGAAAAATCCCGGTTATTTCGGACTTTTTCGACAGATTAAAAGCGTTCGGGCGGTCGAACGCTTTTAATATATTTATCAATTAAAAATGTTAAATTTAATATTACTCAGACCATGTATAATCGTCAATGCAATAGATACACTCTATAATTCTTAATGTTTTATCTCGACTTGAATTTAAGTAATTTACAGCTGAATTATATGAGTGAATCGTACCCTGTCCAGAAACAAATTCGGATGATTCAAAAACAAATTCACTTAAAAATTCCGGTTGATTTTCATATTGCTCGTTATATTCATTTAAAATTTCAAGAAAATCACTTTTCGCTTCGCTGTTGTCGATTTTATTTACAAGCTCTGTCAGATATGAATATGCCGATTCACATTCCTTTTCATATTGTTCAGCCCATTCATACAAAACTTCGATTTCATCTGACGGATTTTTTGCGCTGTTAAATTTTTCGGTATAATTTTTATCTATCGGATTATTATTAAGCTTATCTGAAATGCTTGAGCTGCACTGGCTGAACATACATTCATATTCGTGACAGGGAAGCAAATTCTCATTATCTTCGTCTGCGTCGGTATCTATATTTGTATTTGTATTTGTATCTGTTTCGCTTTTGCTGACTACAGATAAATTTGTCTGAGATGATTCGCTTGTAATAATATTATTATCTTCACTGCCGGTTAAATTAACGGCTTGACCTACGCCGAATCCGACTAAAATTCCAATCGCAAGAAAAACTACGCTTAAAATAACTTTTTTCATAATTAAAATCTCCTTTAAAATAAATATTCTACTAAGAGTATATATTACAAAAATTTTTTTGTCAATATTTTTTGTTAATATTTTGTAATAAAGTTGCAATATTTTTTTAACTATGTTATTATCTGTTATAGTACCGTGCGGGAATTAAACTTATACGGTTCTTATTAGACCGCTCGGTGTATGCACCTTGACAATTTAATATGCGTATTCACTTCATAATTTTTCTTCATAGCGCCATGAGCCTGATTTATTATCAGGATGACGAGGAAAAGAGTTATCGAAAATTCGGCGGATGCTCTTTCGTACCTCCTTCGGTGCGTGATGGAAGGACAAAACCCTTTGGTAACAAAGGAAACAAACACCTTTCAGCGAAGGAATTATTTTGAATTTTAAGTCATAAACTATTGTTGCTATGACTACACTATAAAGAAATGGAGAATTATTATGTGTGGAATTATAGGTTATACGGGCTACAGCGAAGCTAAAGGAATATTATTAAAGGGTCTTAAATCCCTTGAATACCGTGGTTATGACAGTGCAGGCATTGCTGTCTATCATCCCGATTTTAAAGAGTGCCTTGTCAGCAAATGCAAGGGGAGAGTTAAAAATCTTGAGAGCAAAACGAGCGATATTAAAGGTACTTCAGGTATAGGTCATACTCGTTGGGCGACTCACGGAGGAGTGACCGACAGTAATTCGCACCCTCACAAATTCGGCGAAGTTACACTTGTGCATAACGGAATTATAGAAAATTACGAAACGATTAAAAATACCCTCAACATTGCCGACAAGCTTAAATCTCAAACGGACAGTGAGATTGCTGCGGCTTTGATAGACAAATGCTTTAAAGGCGACCCTTGCAAAGCTATTTGCGACGCTGTTAAGAAGCTTACGGGTACTTACGCCTTTGCCGTTATGTTTGATACTGTTCCAAATACAATTTTTGCTGTGAGAAACGTCAGTCCTATTGTATGCTGTCAAAACGATAACGGAGCGTATATTGCGTCTGACATTATGGCTATCGGCGAATACAGTGACAAATATTTTGTTTTACCTGAATTTTCTGTTGCTAAAATTGACAAAAACGGTTTTGAAATCACTGATTTTAACGGAAATCCCGTTTATGCCGAAGAGCTTACTGTTGATTGGGATATTAAAAACAGCGGTAAGTGCGGTTATCCTTTTTATATGGAAAAGGAAATTATGGAACAGCCGAGCGCTATTGAAAAGACAATCAATTCTCATATTAAAGACGGTCTGCCTGATTTTACCTGCGACGGTGTTGACGACTCTGTTTTTAGGGACTGTAAGAGCGTATCAATAATTGCGTGCGGTACGGCAATGCATGCGGGACTTATCGGCAAGTCGCTGATAGAAAGAGAATGTTCGGTGCCTGTCAGTGTTTATATGGCAAGCGAATTTATTTATTGCGACCCGATTTTAAGCAGCGATACTCTTGTCATTTGCGTTTCTCAAAGCGGAGAGACGATTGATACACTTGAGGCTTTAAAGTATGCAAAGAAAAACGGTTCGGTAACGCTATCAATCGTAAATGTGCGTGGCTCGTCCATAGCAAGAGAAAGCGATTATGTTATCTATACCGATGCCGGGCCTGAAATCGCCGTAGCGTCAACAAAGGCTTATACCACGCAGGTATCTGTATTTTATCTCATTACGGCAAAAATGGCATATCTGCGTGAATGTCTTAATTATGAGGGCGTTACAAGTTTTATCAGCGAACTGAAAGAAATTCCGAACGCTGTAAGTTATGTCCTTGAAAATCGTGATAAAATGCGCTTGCTTTCAAATATTCTTTTAACCGCCGAGCATACATTTATGATTGGCAGAGGAATGGATTATCCGTCACTATTGGAAGCGTCGCTGAAGCTCAAGGAAATATCATATATTCATTCCGAGGCTTTTGCATCCGGTGAATTAAAGCACGGCACAATTGCACTTATTACAGACGAAACTCCCGTTATTGCTTTGATGACTCAGCAGTATCTTGCCTCAAAGCAGATTTCAAATATAAGAGAGGTTCAGTCGAGAGGCGCCAATATGCTTGTTGTTGCACGCAGGTCGCTTGTTTCAAAAGAATTTTCAAACGTCTTTGAACTGCCCGATCTAGAGGATGAATTTATGCCGATTCCGTCGGTCGTTGCTTTACAGCTTTTAGCGTATTACGTGTCTGCTGATAAGGGTCTTGATGTTGATAAGCCTCGCAACCTGGCAAAGGTTGTAACGGTTGAATAAATTTTTAAAATTATGAAGTGAACGCAAATTGTCAAAACAAAAATCACCGCTTTGCATTACTGCATTGACGGTGATTTTTTTGCGTATATTTTATTGTAAAAAAATGTATAAGACAGCCAATTACAGCCGATTACTTATCGTTTTTCTTTTTTATTTTTCTGATAGGCTTTTGGTGAGAAGCGTTGTAAATTTCCCGTTCGGCAACGTGCCTTAAAGATTCTGCGTCGGTAATAAGCGTTTTATCATAGCATTTGCTGACCGCCTCTGTAAGCCCGAGGAATATGAACAGGAAAATTATTTGCTTCGGAGAGTTGAAAATATAATCTGTAAGCCCGAAAATCAGATCCATCATTGCGGATGTAATAATGCAAAATACGAGAGAGAATTTTTTACCGTTA
>JAJBVC010000099.1 GCA_020860025.1 Clostridiales bacterium
GAAGCTTTCTGTTTCCCCCGGTAGAACCGGGGGTTTTCAGCTATTGCCGAACAACAAAAAAGTGTTGAAAATATTTTCAACACTTTTTACTATATTTTTATTCGCTTCTTAATGCATCTATCGGACTCATTTGAGCAGCCTTTCTTGCCGGATAAATACCGAAGAACAAACCGACTCCGCTTGAAAACAGGAGTGCAAGCAAAATGAGCCACCATGTAATATTAGGTGAAATATCAATTATTGAGCAAGCGGCAAACGCACCGCCAACGCCTATTGCAACACCGATGACACCACCTATAAGACACAATATTACCGACTCAGTTAAAAACTGCATTGTAATAACTCTTGTTTTTGCACCGAGCGATTTTCGTATACCGATTTCGCGCGTTCGTTCCGTGACGGACACAAGCATAATATTCATAACACCTATACCGCCGACGATAAGAGAAATTGCACCTACGCAGGCAATAAACGCAGTTAATACAGACATAATAATGTCAACAATTTCAACGTACGTAGCCATATTTTGAGCGGTGTACATAGATGATGAATAATTGCCGTGAGCGGATTTAAGATAATTTACCGCCGCATTTCCTACTGCGTCATAGTCGTAGCCGTCCTCAGCAATTACAAATACGCTACTAAGCTGAGCGTCGCTGCCTGTAATTTGAGTAAGCGTTGTACACGGCACAAACAAAGCTATAATTATTTGATCCGACGAGCTCGAAAACAGTGAACTCATAGAGCTTGAACCGCCGAGAGAGGATGCAAGGGAATCAATATTTGCAACACCGCAAATTTTAATTTTCATCGACTTACCGCTTGACGATACGGTTATGCTTTCATTGGTAACGTCTCTATAACCGAACGCTGTGTCAGCAGAATTTGAGCCTATAACAGCAATAGGTGAATTAGCCTCATACTCCTCATCCGTAAAAAATCGCCCATACTCGCAAGTATCAGTCAATGCAAACTGAACATCGCTGTTAACGCCTATCATCATAACTGTTGCTTCGGTTGCTGTTTTATCTATTGTAGCGTTACCAAAGCCCATAAGTATAGGCGAGCATCTGTCAACACCGCTTACTTTATTTTTAATATTTTCAACATCATCAAGAGTTATATAATCCGAATCTGTAGCTGAAGTTGTATCAACGCTTACCATAACAGCATTTGAACCCATATCCTCAATCAAGCCGACAATATAGTCTCTTACACCTGTACCTGCACCGATAATCATAATAACGGAGCTGATACCGATGATAATTCCGAGCATTGTGAGCAGGCTTCGCATCCAATTTGCTTTAATACATTTTACTGCGATTTTAAGACTTTCTGATATATTCACTCTGAAGTCTCCTTACTCTACAACCTTAATCTCGAATGTATCTTCTTCATAATCGGACTGAGGTGCGGCAATAACCTTATCGCCTACCTGTAAGCCTGATGTAACTTCGTATGCCGAATCGGATGTAGCACCTGTTTCTATAAGTGTTTTTGTTACAGTACCCTCTTCTTCATCATAAAGATAAACGTACGAGCCTGTTTTTTCGAGCGTTATTGATTCGATAGGAACAACAGTTACACCAAGATATTCGCCTGTTGAAATTTCAACATCAGCATCGAATCCCGGAATAATATTTTCATCAGCGCCACTAATCGTAACAGTACATTCAACGCCTGCGCCCGATTCTGTAAGGCTTGAAAGACCGCTTATTCCTGCCATAGAGCCTACACTGTCAAGAAGAGAGCTTTCAGAACCGCCGGTTGCTACAGGTGCGATTGTTGCAACCTCACCGTCATAAGTACCGTATGCAGTTGTAATAACGGCAGGCATACCGACCTTTACCTTGTGAACATCATATTCTCCAAGACTTATGGTAGCTACAAGCTGATTAAGATTTTCAAGTGTGATTGCCGTTGAAAGAGCTGTTGTTTGACCTCCCGATACAATATCAACAGAAGTGATTGTACCGTCAAACGATGCTTTCCATCCGTTTTCAAGTTCTTCCTGCTCTTCTTTTAATGCGTCAAGAGCAGTCTTTGCAGCGTCAACAGCATCTTCCTGTGCGGTAAGTACAGTGTCGTCAGCTTCCAAAGCGTAAATTTCATACTGCGCATAGAGTGCGGCAAGCTGAATTTGACTTGATGTAAGAGCTACATTGTTTGACTCTGTAACTGCGTTTGCAATAGCAGCAAAATCTATTGAAGAAACAGCTGAACTTATCATAGTTGAAGCGGTGTCGCTTTCAACCAACAGCTTTGCTGAATCAATCATTCCGCTTAAAATAGCTTCTGAAACGGCTGTTGAAACTGCTTCTGCTATATAATCGCTGTCATAATTTCCGCTTTCAATCGCCTCGCTGATTGCTGTTGCGGCAACTTCTGTTAGCGTGGCTATCGTATCCACATCATCGGTAATTTTTGTAAATGTTGTATTAAGTTCTGTCAAAGCGTCTGAAATCTCTTTTATAGTATCCGTCACCGAAACAGACGATGATGATGACGATGAAGACGACGATGTGTCATCCGATGAGAATAATGCAATATATGAGATATCGGAATCGCCTATACTTACAGTGGTTGGATTATTTGTTACTTGTGTTCCGTCTGATGTGTACCAGCAAACGAACTTGTAACCGTCATTAGCTGTTGCCGTAAGCGTTGCGGTATCGCCTGAACTGTAAGTACCTGTTCCCGATACAGAACCGTAATTTGACGACGGAAGAACTGTTGCATTTAACGTAACAGAGCCTGAGGTTGCCGACGCCGATTTAGTTGAAGCACTCTGCGTTGATTCTGCTTTAAAATATGCTATATACGTTACATCCACATCTTCGTTAAGCGAAATAGTGAGCGGATTTGTTGTTACTTGCTCACCGCCCGATGTATACCAGCATACAAACTCATAGCCGGAATTTGAATAAGCCGTCAAAGTAACCTCGTCGCCGAGCTGATATGTACCGGCGCCTGTAACAGTACCGTAGGATGACGGAAGTGCAACAGTATTTACTGTAATTCCTGTTCTTTCGGTAGTGGTTGTTGTTGTAGTTGACCTTGCTGTGGTCGACCTTGTTGTAGCGGCTTTAGTAGTCGTTGTTGTTGTAGCCTTGGCTGTTGTAGTAGTGCTTGCCGTGGTTGCGGCTTTAGTAGTCGTTGTTGCCTTAGCTGTTGTTGCAGTTGCTTTTTTTGTTGTGGTTTTCTTAGTTGTGGTTGCTTTTTTAGTAGTTGAAGTTGTAGTCGTTGCCTTTTTGGTTGTCGTTGTTGTGGTATTGGACACAGCCTTTTCAAGCTTTGCAATCTGCTTTTCAAGTGAAGAAATTTCGTCTGCAAGCGCATCTGCTTTTGTACTTGCTGACTTTTGAGATTTTACCGCCTGATTATAGCTTGACAAAGCCTCATCATAAGCTGACTGCAATGATGAAATCTGACTGTCGAGCGATGTTGTGTCAAATGTTGCGAGAACGTCGCCCTCTTTAACTTCGTCGCCCGTTTCAACAAAAACTTCCTTAACTGTTGCAACAGTGCTAACTTTATATTCTTTCTTTGCACCTGATGAAACATCACCTGTAACCGATACTGTTTCGTAAATATCGTCGGTGCCTATTGTGTAAAGCGACGCCTCGATACCTGAATTTGACTTTACAACGCCAAAAACAGTTCCTGCGACGATTGCGATTACAAGAACAATGCAAATCGGAATAATAATCTTCTTTTTACTTTTCTTTACCGTTGCCATAAAAACTCCCTCTTACTAAATTAAATTAAACTAAATTAAATTACGAGTTCAGTATAATTCCGTTTTGTATAATTGTCAATAACAAATTGTAAATTTTTGCAAAAAATTCATATTTTTTTAGCCGCTAAAGCTCTCTTTCCTATATCTTTTCTGTAATGAGCGCCGTCAAAATGTATCCTTTCAACGGCTGAATATGACTTATCAAGCGCCTCTTCCAAAGAATTACCAAGTGCTGTAACGCCGAGAACACGACCGCCCGAAGTTACAAGCTTATTATCCTTAATGGCGGTTCCGGCATGATAAACGGTTACACCTGATGTCTGACAGTTTTCAAGACCTGTAATTTCAATTCCCTTAGGATATGATTTAGGATAACCGCCCGAAGCCATAATAACGCAGGCGCAAGCCTCATCAGACCATTCTATGTCAAGCTGCGAAAGAGTTTCATTATTGATTGCATCAAAAATATCCATAATATCTGTTTTAAGACGTGGAAGAACGACCTGCGTTTCAGGGTCACCGAAACGACAGTTATATTCGATTACTTTAGGCCCCTTTGGAGTGAGCATAAGTCCGAAATACAGGCAGCCCTTAAATGTTCTTCCCTCGGAATTCATAGCGTTGATTGTAGGCATAAAAATTTTTTCCATACATTCAGCGGCAATTTCATCCGTATAATAAGGGTTTGGTGAAACAGTGCCCATACCGCCTGTATTAAGACCTTTGTCGCCGTCAAGCGCTCTTTTGTGATCCATTGATGAAACCATCGGCTTAACGCATTTGCCGTCTGTAAAAGCAAGAACGGAAACTTCAGGGCCTGTCAAAAATTCCTCAACGACAACATTGTTGCCTGATGCGCCGAAAATTTTATCCTCCATAATTTCCTTAACTCCGGCAACAGCCTCGTCAAGATTTTCGGGAATAATAACGCCTTTGCCGAGTGCAAGACCGTCCGCTTTAATAACTGTAGGAAATTCATTTTTTTCTTTAATATATTCAATAACATCCTCTGCCTTGTCAAAAACCTTGTACTCGGCAGTCGGAATATTATATTTGAGCATCAAATTTTTTGAAAAGACTTTTGAGCCCTCAATTATTGCCGCAGCGGCGTTAGGGCCGAATGTTGCAAAACCGGCGTTGTTAAGAGCGTCAACCATACCTGCAACGAGCGGATCATCGGGTGCAACAACTACAAAGTCTGCCTTAATCTCTTTTGCAAGATTTACGACTGCATCAATATCCGTAGCCGAAACATTATAACACTGAGCGTCATATGATATTCCGCCGTTACCCGGACAGCAAGCGATACTGTCAACTCTCTTAGATTCTTTAATTTTTTTGATAAGGGCGTGCTCTCTTCCGCCGCCGCCTACAACCAATACTTTCATTTTGTCACCATAACCTTTCATACTGCAAACAGTTTATTTTTAACAGCCAATATCCTGTATAATATTCAAGATATTAACAATAGTAAATTAAAGCAAAACGGACCGTGTCAAAATGATACAGTCCTTTTAAT
>JAJBVC010000034.1 GCA_020860025.1 Clostridiales bacterium
ATTTTATATAACGTAACTATTGAAAATAAAATTATAATAAGTTATAATATAATGAATATTTATAAGTACGGAGGTTTGAATAATGTCAGATTCTTCCTTAAGCGGTAAGGAGTCGCTTGGTATTGAGTTTGGATCAACAAGAATTAAAGCTGTTCTTGTTGACGAAAACTGTAATCCGATAGCGAGCGGCAGTCACGATTGGGAAAACAGGCTTGAAAACGGATTTTGGACTTATCACATTGATGATGTGTGGGCAGGTTTGCAGGACGCATACGCAAAACTCTCAGATGATGTTCAAAGTAAATTCAATTCAAAAATTACCGATTTGTCATCAATAGGCTTTTCTGCAATGATGCACGGCTATTTGCCTTTTGATAAAGACGGTAATCTTCTTGCTGAGTTTAGAACGTGGCGTAATACAACAACATCAGACGCAGCGGCTTTTTTGACTGAATGTTTCAATTTTAATATTCCGCAGCGCTGGAGCATTGCACATTTGTACCAGGCGATTTTAAATAATGAGACTCACGTTAAGGATATATCATTTTTGACAACACTTGCAGGATATGTCCACTGGCAGCTTTCCGGTGAAAAGGTGCTTGGAATAGGCGAGGCTTCGGGTATGTTTCCGATTGACAGCGATAAAAATGATTACGACGCTGTTATGCTTGATAAATTTTCTTCTCTTGAAAATGTAGCGAGCTACGACTGGAATATCAGAGAAATTTTGCCAAAGGTTTTGCTTGCGGGAGAAAATGCCGGAACTCTTACTCAAAAAGGCGCAAGGCTTCTTGACCCTACAGGTACTCTTAATGCGGGTGCGTTGATGTGTCCGCCCGAGGGCGATGCGGGAACAGGTATGACGGCGACAAACAGTATAAAAGAGCGTACAGGAAATATTTCCGCCGGAACTTCAATCTTCTCTATGGTTGTTCTTGAAAAACAGCTTTCAAAGGTATATGAGGAAATTGATATGGTTACAACTCCGACAGGTAAGCCTGTAGCAATGGTTCACTGTAATAACTGCTGTACCGATTTGGATTACTGGGTTGGCTTGTTTGCAGAGTTTTCAAAGCTCAGCGGTAATGACATTTCAAAGTCTCAGATTTACGATTTGCTTTATAATACAGCGCTTGACGCAGATAAGGATTGTGGCGGTATTGTTACATATAATTATTTTTCGGGAGAGCCTGTTACAAAGTTGCAGTCGGGAAGACCGCTTCTTGCAAGAAGTGAAAACTGTAAATTTAATTTGTCAAACTTTATGCGTGCGCAGGTTTATTCAACTATGGGCGCCTTAAAAATAGGAATGGAAATTCTTGAAAAAGAGAATGTTAATATAGACTGTCTTACAGGTCACGGCGGATTATTTAAAACTCCTGTTGTAGGTCAAAAGCTTATGGCAGGCGCTATGAATACACCGATTTCCGTTATGAAAACTGCCGGGGAGGGCGGTGCTTGGGGTATTGCTGTGCTTGCAAGATATGCTGTTGACGGCGGTGAAATGTCGCTTGATGATTATTTGAGCGAAAAGGTTTTCAGCAGATTCAGCGGCACTACTATTCAGCCTGACGCAGATGATGTTAAGGGCTTTGAAGAATATATGAAATTATATAAATCAGGTCTTGCTGTTGAAAAAATGGCAATTCAGAGCATTTAAGGAGATTATAATTATGGCTATTAAAGATTATGAATTTTGGTTTGTAGTAGGAACTCAGCACCTTTACGGTGAGGAAATTTTTGCCGATATAAATTCTCACGCTGCCGAAATGTGTGAAGAATGGAGTGCAAAGCTTCCGTGCAAGGTTGTTGCAAAGCCGTGTGTTAAAACATCGGCGGAAATTTTAAATATTATGCAGTCTGCAAATAATACTCCAGAATGTGCAGGTGTTATTACTTGGATGCATACCTTTTCACCGTCAAAAATGTGGATTGCGGGACTTAATGCGCTTAATAAGCCTTATCTTCACGTTAATACACAGTATAACCGTGATATTCCTTGGGAAGATATTGATATGGACTTTATGAATCTTAACCAGTCAGCTCATGGCGATAGGGAACACGGTTATATTCACGCTCGTATGAGAAAGAAAGTTAAGGTTGCGGCAGGTTATTGGAAAGATCCTGAATTTCAAAATAAAATCGGCGTTTGGATGCGTGCAGCAGTCGGTGCTGCGGAGTCAAGAAAACTTCGTGTACTTCGTATTTCGGACAATATGCGTAATGTTGCCGTTACCGACGGTGACAAAATAGAGGCACAGATTAAACTCGGCTGGCAGGTTGACCATTACGGAGTAGGCGATATAATCAAGCTCGTTAATGCTGTTACCGATGACGAGATTGACGCTCAAATGGCTGAGTATGAAAAATATTATGATATGGATACCGATAATATTGACGCAGTTCGCTATCAGGCAAGGGAAGAGGTAGCAATTAAGAATTTCCTTGTTGAAAACGGATTTGGCGCTTTCCATACTAATTTTGAAGATTTGCAGGAGCTTCGTCAGCTTCCCGGTCTTGCATCGCAGGACTTAATGCGTCAGGGCTTCGGCTTTGGTGCTGAGGGCGACTGGAAGGTTGCGGCAATGACTCGTGTTATGAAGCTTATGGCTGAGGGTATGACCGACGGTGGTACAGCGTTTATGGAAGATTATACGTATCATTTTGAGCCGGGCAATGAAATGCTTTTAGGTTCACATATGCTTGAAGTCTGCCCTACAGTTGCTCAAGACAGACCTAAAATCCAGGTACATCCGCTTGGTATCGGTGATAGGGAAGACCCTGCTCGTCTTGTATTCAAGGCACAGACAGGTAACGCTATCGTTGTTACGCTTGTTGATATGGGTGACAGACTTCGTATGATTGTTAACGACGTTGAATGTAAGGAGCAGGTAAATGATATGCCAAAGCTTCCTGTTGCAGGCGTTTTGTGGAAACCGCTTCCTTGTCTTCAGACTTCTGCCGAAGCTTGGATTTATGCAGGCGGCGCACATCATTCGGTTCTTTCGTATTCATTGACTGCCGAACATATGCGTGATTTTGCCGAGATTATGGGCATTGAATTTGTACATATAAATAAAGATACAGAGATAAACGAATTCAAAAAAGAATTGTTTTATAATGACGTTGCTTATAAGCTCGGAATTTAAGGTGATTAAATGTTAGAGGAGTTAAAAAATCAAGTATATGAAGCAAATCTAAAACTTGTCGAATACGGTTTGGTTGTTCTGACATGGGGCAATGTATCAGCCATTGACAGGGAAAAGGGTTTGTTTGTAATAAAACCGTCAGGCGTTCCATATAATACTATGAAAGCGTCTGATATGGTTGTTATGGATTTGAACGGCAATAAGGTTGAAGGCGATTTGAATCCGTCTTCCGACACGCCGACACATCTTGAGCTTTACCGTAAATTCGATTCAATCGGCGGTATAGTTCACACTCATTCCTCGTGGGCTTGCTCATGGGCGCAGGCAGGTCGTGATATTCCGGCTTACGGAACAACTCACGCCGATTTTGCTAACGGCAAGATTCCCTGTGCACGTGGTCTTACTGAGAAAGAGGTCAACGGCGAATACGAGCTTAATACAGGCAAAGTAATTGTTGAGGAGTTTTCAAAGCGTGGTATAACTCCTGACGAGTGTCCGGCTGTTCTTATTCACAGGCACGGGCCGTTTGCCTGGGGTAAGGATCCGTTCAAAGCAGTTGAAAATGCACTGATTTTGGAAGAGGTAGCTAAAATGGCAACACGCACCGAGCAGGTTGCTTCTTATGCCGATAATGCGGACATCGGCATAGAACAGTATCTTCTCAACAAGCACTATCAGAGAAAGCACGGCAAAAACGCTTATTACGGACAAAAATAGAGGAGGAACATTATGAAAAAGAAAGTCTCATATGCAGTTGCAATAATTTTTGCGGTTATTTGTATGTCATTTGCTTTTAGTGCAAATGCAGCTCAAAAGGAGCTTAACAGCGATACTGCAAATGTTACATTAAAAACGACATCATACATATATTATAATAATGAAAAAGAGCCGAAGCCAACTGTTACTTATACTGAAAATGACAGTACGGTTACATTAAAAAACGGTACTGATTACACACTTTCCTATGAAAATAATAAAAATGTAGGAACAGCAACCGTTACAGTAACAGGTATAGGTGATTATACCGGTAGCATTTCCGCTGATTTCACTATTGAAAAATATGATTTGTCACAGCATACAGATACTGTAAGCGTCAGCCTGTCGTATACATCATGTACATATGACGGCACTGCAAAAAAACCGACAGTTACTGTAAAATGCCCCTTTAATAATACAAAGGAAACTATTGTTTCGGGAACTGATTATACTGTAAAGTACAGCAATAATGTAAATGCAGGAACGGCTAAGGTAGTTATTACAGGCAAGGGTAATTTTAAGGGTTCGATAGAAAAGACCTTTAAAATAAACAAAGCCTCGCTTTCGTCAAGCGGCAAGACGGTTGCTTCTCTTAAATATACTTCAGTAACTTATACATCAAAAAGTCTGAAACCAAGTACAACTGTTTATTACTATCTTACATCTAATAAAAAGACAAAATTAACAAAGGATAAGGACTATACAGTAACTTATTCGAATAACAAAAATATAGGCACCGCAACTGTTAAGATTAAAGGTACAGGCAACTATACAGGCTCTGTTAAAAAGACTTTCAAAATAATTCCGAAAACCGTGAGCGGCGTTAAGATTTCAAACCGCACAACATCATCTTTTGTTGTTTCATGGAGCAAGGTCAGCGGTGTTACAGGCTATCAGATATATAAATATGACAGCAGTTCAAAGTCGTATAAAAAATATAAAACCGTTAAGGCCGGTACAACAAGCGTAAAGATTAGTGACCTGTCATCATCAAAGGCATATAAAATCAAAGTTCGTGCCTATAAGAAAGTTGACGACAAAACATATTACGGAAAATACAGTTCCAAAAAGACAGGTGTAACAAATCCAAAGAAAGTAACTATTACATCGGTTTCAAAATCAGGAACGACTTTATCCGTTAAATGGAATAAGGTCAGCTGTTCAGGCTATGAGGTTATATATACTACAGACAAGAATTTTAAAACCGGACTTAAAACAAAGACTATCAGTAAATCTTCTACCACCTCAACTTCAATTAAAAATTTAAGTAAAAGTAAGCATTAC
>JAJBVC010000214.1 GCA_020860025.1 Clostridiales bacterium
ACGCTGCAGACCATAAGTCCTCTTTCCTCAAACGCTTTAATAAGACGCAAAACGTCAATATCGTATGTTATTCCCAAATCGCCACGGATTTTATTTTTTTCAATATCCTGTGCGCTGATAACGATTACAATTTCCGCCTGCTCCTTTAACTGCATAAGCATTTGAAGCTTACTGTCAGGCTGAAATCCCGGCAGAACACGAAAAGCGTGATAATCGTCAAAAAGCTTGCCTCCGAATTCAAGGTAGAGCTTACCGCCGAACTCGTTAATTCTTTCTTTAATTCTGCTTGACTGCATTTGCAGATATTTGTTGTTATCAAAACCTATTTTATACATATTTCCCTCTCAAAAATCGCCATGCGTAAATTAACACAGACAAAGCGGCTGCACAAAATCGCAACCGCTTGTACTTATTCATTATACATAAAAGCAACCGGTAAATCAATCGCTATAGTATTATATTTTTGTTTTTTTGTATTATTTAACTGTATATTATAATTCAGATTGACTCAAACCGTTCGTGAATTTATAATATTGATATTAGATATTTAAGACAAAGGGCGGAATTTTATATGGAAAAAGGGAAAATTAAATTCACGTGTAATAACAAGGAACTTGAAAACGGTTTTAATTGGGCAAAAAATCAAGCACTTTCATATTCGCACGAAGACGGACTTGTCGGCTGTTGGTACGAAGCTGCTCTGCCGAAAAGAAATTCATTTTGTATACGTGACGTGTGCCACCATATAACGGGAGCGCATTATTTGGGACTTGATGCTCACAGCAAAAATATGCTTCTTAAATTTGCACAGTCCGTTGCCCAAAGCCGGGATTACTGCTCTTTTTGGGAAATAACCGGCGATTATGCTCCCACCAAGGTTGACTACAGCAACGACAACGATTTTTGGTATAATCTGCCTGCAAATTTTGACTTGGTAGACGCTTGTTTGCGTTCTTATTTACTTAGTGCGGACAACGATTATATTGAAAGCTATGATTTTAACAGATTTTATGATTTAACAGTAAATGAATATGTAAAATGTTGGGACAGTGACAACGACGGTATTCCAAACAGAAAGGTATTCAAAAGTCGCCGTGGTATACCGTCATATGATGAACAAAAAGGAATGGAAAATGTAATTGTCGCCGCCGATTTACTCGCCGCACAAATAAGAGGCTATATTTCCTACAGCAAGCTAAAGAAAATAAAAAATGAGCATTTTCAAAAGACCGCCGAAGAAGCAGACCGACTCTTAAAAATACTCAATAATGAATGGTGGAATGAAAAAGAAAAGTGCTTTTACGGTGCAAAGCACAGAAACGGCTCTTATATCAATACTATGGGCAGTCCTCATATGCTTGCGTATTTTGATACCGTTACCGACAGCGAAAAGAAAAAGCTTCTTTTAAATTCACTTCATGAAAACGGCAAAAAAGGTATTATCGTTGAAATTATGAGTCATTACCCTGAAATTTTTTATAAAAATTCCGACAAAGAAAAAGGACTTTATTGGCTTAAACGTTGTATTGACCCAAATCTTGAACGAAGAGAATATCCCGAGGTTTCTTTTTCTGTTGTCGGTGCATATATTGAGGGACTTATGGGTATTTGTGCAAATGCAGTTGATTTAAGTATAACAACAATCAACAATCTGCCAAACAGCATCACATTTGCCGGCGTTGAAAACTGCCCTATGTTTGGCGGAAGTATAAATTGCTTTTTTGAAAATGGTTCATTCACGCTTGAAAATAATACCGGAAAAACCGTCTTATTCAACGGCGTTCCGGTTGAACACGGCTGCCGTCTGTAGAATTTACGCTTTACAATATTGGCTTAGTCAATCGGTTTACCGTTTTTAAATGAGTAGCTTATCGTTTCAGAAGCGTGAGTTTTTATTCCCTTAACGTGTCCGCTCCACTCTTTCGGCAGCGCTTTATTCTTCAGCATTTCGGCAATGCCTGCGCTCACGCCGAAGTTTCCGTCAATCTGAAATGGCGGATGAGCGTCGAACAAATTAGGATACGAGCCGCCGCCGTTATAATGAATATTCAGCTTAGGGTTAATATATGTAAGCTGCTTTTTAATAAGACGAAGCGCATTTTCACCGTTGCCGAGCCTTGCCCAAAGGCACACCTTCCAGCCGAGCGACCAGCCTGTTCCGCCAAAGCCACGGACGTTCAACGACTTTTCGGCGGCACGGTTAAGTTCGTCATTTTGCACAAATCTTGATGGATAAATACAGTAAAGATGACTAACGTGGCGATGTTCTATTTCTGTTTCACCAAATTCTTCCGCCCATTCGGGAATCCTGCCGTCACTTGCAACCTTTACCTGTTCAATTACAGGAGCGTCAAGTCCGAGTTCTCTGCAATTTTCAAAAAATTCAAAGAGAATTTCTCTGTCCATTGACGGCATATACGTAAGCGACGACTCGACGGAATTGTCGATAAATTTATTTTCGGGACTGATAGACGGACAAGTGACAAGCTTTGAATTATATTCCGTAAGAAAATCATTAAAGAAATCAAGACAGCCTGTAAAAAGCTCCGTCAGCTCTTTTTTAAATTCATCGCTTTTATTATTTTCATCTTTATATTTATCTTTATTATTATTTTCATCTTTATTTTTATCATAGCTTTCGCTTCGAATATAAAGATAATGGTCGTAAAGCTGATTCAAAAGCCACGGCACAGACATACACCACGGCGCATACTGACTTGAATCGCCGTCGCCGTTCGGAAATCCGGCAGGATAGCTTGCGCCCCAAATATCACTGTTGTGGTGAGCGCAAAATCCGCTACAGCCGTAATAATCATTCGCCGTCGTTCTTCCCGTAAACGAAAGCTTTTTGACAAAATCAACAAGCGGTTCAAAACATTCCGAAAGATTTGTAATATCGGTACACCAGTAATTCATTTGCGTATTGATATTTGTCGTATAGCTTGACGACCAGGGCGCTCTTAAATGCGTATTCCATATACCCTGGAGCGTCATAGCGTTTGTGCCGGGTCTTGAGCCTGAAATTGTAAGGTATCTGCCGTACTGAAAAAGAAGCGCAATAAGCGAATAATCATCGCCTTTTTTATTCATATTTTTTATTCTCTTATCTGTCGGCAAATCATCATATCCGCCCTCAAGCTCAAATTCAACACGGTCAAATAAAGCGGAAAAGTCACTGATATGTTCTTTTAAAAGCTTATCAAACGATTTGGTATTTTTAAATTTTTCCATCGCACGTGACTCAGAGTCGGCAGTCGGCATTGATTTAAAATCAACGAATGACGTTGCAAGCGAAACCAAAAGAGTAGTGTCATTTTGATTTTTAACTATTATTGAATTTTCCGAAAATGATGCGTTACCCAAAACCTTAACAGCACCGCAAAAGGTCATACCCTTATCACCCTGAACTATCGTTTCACCCTGATTGTAATAAGGCGGCATACAAACCTCCGGTGCCCTACCCGTAAGAAGAAGAGTATCCTCCCGTGTTTTCACCGTATGCTCAAGCTGACTTTTCATTTTAACCGTAAAGCTTACGCCGAAATCGCTGTGAATATTTACAACCATAAGCTCGGCGGGATAAGAAACAAAAACAGTCTCGCAAAAGCCGATTGCCTGCGTTTTTGCAATGCCCTTTGAAATATCAAGACTTCTTTGATAGTCGTGTTTCGGTACGTTTTCATACTCAATAATCAAATCACCGAAAGGCAGATAAGCCTCCGACCAATGGCCGTGCATATCACGGTTTATTATGTTTTTTGCTTTTTCGTAATCCTTGTCAAAAAGCGCACTGCGAGCGGATTCAAGATATTTATAAGCGTCTTTTTTGTTCAAATCCTTTGGGTATCCCGACCATAAGCTGTCCTCATTGAGCGCAATCCTCTCCTTTTTAAGATTGCCGAAAACAAGACCGCCGATTCTGCCGTTACCTACAGGCAAAGACTGTTCAAAACAAGTGGCTTTTTTATTGTAAAATAATATGTTCTTCATACTGCGATTGTAACAGAAAATATATATAATTGCAACATAGTTAAAAATATGTTATAATATATTATAAATTTACCCTTACAAATAAAACTTTTAATCTAATACGAAAGGCTATGGTGATTATTATGAAAAAATATGTTATTACTATCGGCAGGCAATTCGGCTGTGGCGCTCATGAAATCGCAACAAAGCTGTCGGAAAAATTAGGCGTTCCCGTTTACGACAAGGAAATTATAAAGCGTGCCGCAAAAGACAGCGGATTTGACGAGAATATATTTTCATTTTACGATGAAAAGCCGACCAACAGCTTTTTGTATTCTGTTTCACTCGACGGAATTTCGGCAATATCAAGCGGAGATACAACGCTCGAAAATCAGGTGCTTAAATATCAGTTTGACACTATTCACAAGGTTGCCGATGAAGGAAGTTGTATAATCGTCGGCAGGTGTGCGGATTATATTTTAAGAGAAAATGAAAATCTGCTTTCCGTATTTTTGCACGCAGATGATGATTTCAGACTTGAGCGAGTTGTTAAAATTTACGGTATGGATGAAAAAACGGCGGCAAAGGAAATCAAATCAACAGATAAAAAGCGTGCCCGTTTTTATAATTTTTACAGTGATAATACGTGGGGCGAAGCGTCAGCCTACGACTTAACAATAAATGTGTCAAGGTTTGGAATTGATAATACGGTCGATTTAATCAGCGACTACGTAACCCAAAAATTTGCATAAATATAAATTAAGATAATAATAAAAAGAGCCTCCTTTGGTAGAATTCATCAAAAACCATTGGAGGCTAAAAATATTTATTTGGTGCCGTTTGCATAAATTCGGCGGTTTAATTACATTAACGGCGCTCATACATTTAATTACCGCCCTTTAACTTTTCCTTAGTCTTAATAAGAAAAGTATACATCTTAGGGCAAATCATTATTAAAACAGCGGCAATTTTATGCTTAAAACCAAAGCAATAATTATTCTCTTTACAGAAAACATATTTAACGCATTGCTTTATATCATCTCTTATTAAATTTATACAGTCACTTACCGCATTTTGTATAATTG
>JAJBVC010000132.1 GCA_020860025.1 Clostridiales bacterium
ATGCCTAGCTAAGATAGTTTCTTTGTTTGTAATTTTTTAGATTATCTCAAAATTTAGTGTTGATTTAATTTTTAGATTGACATTTTGAGTAAATTGTGATATAATAAAAACAATATTATTCAAAACAAGGAGTAAAAAATGAGTAATAATCATTTAAAAGATAAGCTTTTTCAATACAGTAAAACATACATATCACTTGATGAATTGACAGCTTTTATTAATTTTAAAAACTATCATGAACAGCACGACTGTATTTCTAAGTTGATTAGCGAGGGTATTATAAAGCCTATTATAAAAAAAGATTTCACAAATGGCAAGATTCCTCCACTTTATACTAAATATCGTATTTTGAAACCTAAAACCGATAATAGCGATTTGATAAGTGAAATAAAGCATCTTGAGGGTTCATTCTGTATTTCTTATTATCTGAAAAACGTTAATAAATATAAGCAACAGCGTGAAATAATACTTCCACTCAGTGATTTCTTGAAAGATTATTCAGATAAACTAAATTGGCGTATTTCAAAGAATGAACGAGCATATCAAATATGGAATTATGAAAAAACTCTTGACAGTCCAACAGCTAAAACAATAATTGAACTGAATAATCTCAGAGAAAAACTGAACTATTACAATACCCCTGAACCGTTTTTTTACTACACCCCAGAAAAGAATAGATTTTCAGAAAATACGGTTTTAATTATTGAAAATAAGGATACTTGGTATTCGTTCCGTGAAATAATGCGTAATGTAAATGACTCAGTAGTACTCTTCGAACATAAAATTGATGGAATTCTTTATGGAGAAGGAAAGAAAGTTATTCGTGAAAGTTTTTCACTCTCCGATTTCTGCGAAACTGAACTTAAACATAAATGCGATTTCTTATACTTCGGTGATTTGGATTATGAAGGAATCGGTATCTATCAAACGCTAAAAAAACAAAGTACAGATTTTGATTTACAGCTTTTTTCAAAGCTCTATGTGAAACTGATTGAACTTAGTAACTTAACATCTCTTAGAAAGGTCGAAAAACAACAGAAAGAAGTTGATATTACACTATTTCTTCAAGACTTTTGCGGAGAAACCGTTGAAAATATCAAGTGGATTCTTTCAGATGGCAGATATATTCCACAAGAAGCTTTGAATAAAAATATTCTCGAAAATCTTATTACAGATAGGAAATGATATAATGAAAGATTACCTTGAACGTTTTCAGAACCGCATGGAATTTGTGGCTGTTATTGATTCAATTGTAAACCGTAGAAATAAAAATACTGAAATAGAATCATGGTTTGAACCCTTTGAAATTGATAACATACTTTTTTCAATCCTTGTTTTTATAATGGAATGTACTCTTTCCGAGGACAGAGAATGTACCTTAAGTGAAATTAGCAGTTTTCTTAAAGATATTATGCCATATTATAATAAACAGCTTTCTCTTCAACAGATTGAAACTGTAACAAGATATCTTATTAAGGATATTCTACGAAGTAATGGCAAAGTTCATAACTACGGCGTTATGAACTATGAAAAAGGTGGTTTGTCTGAAATTTCCGTTATGCTTATCGAGGATTATATGATAGCAGAAAAAGAGGTCGGCTACAAACTTACTTCACAAGGATATAATTTTCTATTTCGCACAAAAGAAATCGACGATGAACTTGGTTTTAAAATGGAAGAGTTTAGACTTAAACTTTTGATACAAAAGAAGAACTACAAAAAAGCTGTTTCACAAAGCCGTGAACTTATACAGATGCTAAGAAATAAAGAAAATCAGCTTATACTGTTTGAAAAAAGACTCCGTAATAATTTAAAACAGGTTGACTCTGAAGAATATATTAGTTTACTGAACGATATTAATCAAACACTAGAGCAGGAATACAGTACAATGCAGGATATTCACAAAATGATTGACCTTTCAAAGAAAAGACTAAATGAAGAAGAAACTAGTTACGGTGAACTCAGTGAAAAGGAAGTAAATGCAAAAAAAGAAGTTGCAATGATTGAAAACAATGTTGAAATTGCTCTTAAGTTACAACGTGACTTAATTATACAATGCAGAAAAACAAAGGAAATATATGTTGAAATGCTACGTGATGCAATTCGCTATATGCATAAAAAAACATACGATTTTGAAAAATATATCCTAACTCCACTCGAAAATGGTGGTGTGAATGATATGGAAAAAATTAATAGGCTCTTGACTCCCCTTATGAAGATACAGCTCAAAAAAAGCCTTAACGTTACAGAGTTATACTCCGAACAGTCTATAGCCGAAAGTATACATGAAACAAATATTCATGAAGAACCTAACTTTACGGAAGATACAGAGATTACTAAAAAAGAAAAACAAAGTACGGAATATGTAAGGCTTATCGGTGAACTTCTACATTTTGCATCGCAGAATAAAAGGTTTACATTGAAAGATTTTCTAAACTATCTCAGAAAAGATGGAAATTTCTATGAAATGCTTTCGGATAAAAATACATACATAGTATTTCTTAAACTATATGAATTTGGAACGCTCGATATATCTACATGGAAAAAAAATGAGGACGAAATTTCAACAGAGGCTACAGGTGAATTTGACCTTTCTTACTGCCTCTTCAAAGTTTTCTCTGAGCAAAATGATTTTTACAAAATAAACAAGATAACAGTTCATAAGAGTGACGATATAATATCATATACTGTTTCTATGGGAAATGATACGGTCGTTAAATTTAGAACTAGCATAAATAATCTAATTTTTGAGGTGAATTTTAATGACTAAGGCACTTAAAATATATAAAAAACTTGTATGTAATGGAAACATCAACAATGTTTCTGACAGAGAGTTGTTCTACGATTATTGGAATGAGGAAACAAATAATCAAATACATATTATAGCTAAAGAACTGGATTTCGATTTGGTAGAACTTCCACATGATATTTATATTGTTCCAAAACCTGATAATCCCATGATTGGCTTTACGATGAAAGATATCAGAATGAGCATAAACGCAAGTGCACGTCTTGCAGATGCTTATCTGCAATGCTACATAGTTATGTTTATTCTGTATCTGTTTTTTGGTGGAAAGAATACAAACCCAAAAAATACTGAATTTTTACAAATAAAAGACATTGTTGCCGAAACTGACAAGCGTTTTTCAACAGTTGATGTAGATGAAATACAGGAACACTATTTGGTAAACTTCAAAGATATAAAAGAGTTATGGGTGAGCAAAACTATCTTCGATGAGGAAAAACGCTCTACTCGTTATGGAACGGTTATGTCTGCTTGTAGATTCCTTGAAAATCAGAAACTAATAACCATTCTGGATAACGGCACTGAAATAAGAACCACTCAACGTCTTGATGACCTTATGATAAACTACTATCTTTCAAATGACAGAGTTAAAGAGATTAATGAAATGTTTTATACGGAGGGATAAATCATGCCTAAAATTAACAGAATCCGAATTGCGAATATTCTATATGATGGAAAATATATCATGGACGAAATTTATGATTCCTATAACTGCGAAAATATGTTAATTAACCTCAAAAATGGAAGTGGAAAAAGTGTATTAGTTCAACTTATGATGCAACCTATGAATCCATGTATTAAAATTCATGACAGAAACATGGAGTCATATCTTTATTCTAAGCAACCTTCATTTATTTTTATAGAGTGGAAGCTCGACAACGTATCCGTTCCTACATATTTTCTAACGGGAATCGTTATGAAAAAATCCTCAGCAGATGAAAGCAACACTTCAAAAATAAATTATTTTACTTTCACAAACCGCTATACAGATGCTTGTAAGTTTGATATTGAGAGTGTTCCGTTCATAGTCCATAATGGTCGAAGTGTTTCATTTGAATCGTATGAAAAATGTAGGACTATCATTCGCAACAATGTTAAATCGGGAACTGATTTCGACTACTTTCACCCCGACAATAAAGACCACTACTTTGAAAAACTTGCTGAAAACGGTATATATTCAAATGAATGGAAAACAATCGCAAACTGTAACGAAACAGAAGGCGGTATTTCTGAACTGTTTAAGAATATAAAAACATCTGATAAGCTTTTCGATGAATGGATTCTAAAGACAATCGTCAACAACTTAAGACTCGGAAATAATCTTCATGAAACGTTCAGTGCCTTAATTGAAGAAATAGATAGCAACGATGAAATCTTACGTAGCAAAGAATATTATGAACGTTTTTTAAACGATGTGGACGGTTACATAGATAATCTAAATGAACTTATGGAAGGCTATGATGCTACTGAACAGCATCAACAAAACATTGCTGATATCTATTATTTTCTGTTAAACAGTTCAAAATCTACCGATGAAAATACTGAACACTGCAAAGATGAACTTGAACAGATTAAAACTCAAACCGAAATAATAAGATACGAAAAGCTTTCAGACGATTATTATACCGCTCTTAATTTATTCGAGAATCAAAAAAAAATAACTGAAAATGCACAGATTGATTTGGAAAATGCACAAAACTTATACAATGAAGCAGAAAAACGTATCAATATACTGAATGCTACAAAGCTCTACGGCGAATACAAAAAATATAAAGGAAAGGCTGAGGCTAAAAAAATAACTCTTGCTAAACTTATAGGAGAAAATGATAATTCAAGATACAATGACCTTGTATTTTCATTAAATCATGTTTACTCTGCACTTATAAATGAAACAGAAAGCCAACTTGAATCACTTGTAAAAAGAAACATGGAAATAGATAAGAGAATTAAAAAGCTTTCCTTAGAAAAGATAGAAATCACAAAAATAAATAATGTACTTCTTACCGAAAAAGGCAAACTTTCAAGCAAGATAGACCAGTTCGAAAAATATGAACAGAACGTTTTCAAAGAGCTTAACATTTCCCTTGCAAGAGATTTTCTCGGAGAATACGACAAAAACGATATTTTAAAAATACAAACTGACTTCGAAAATAACAAAAAATTGATAAACGACA
>JAJBVC010000027.1 GCA_020860025.1 Clostridiales bacterium
GTTACAACTGCTTTAATCGTTTTTTATTCGTAATCCCAGTACTTTCTGTCGAGCGAACGGTACTGCAAAGCCTCGGCTATATGGTCAATTTCGATTTTTTCACTATTATCAAGGTCGGCAATCGTTCTGCCTATTCTAAGAATTTTATCATATGCTCTTGCAGACAGTCCAAGCTTTTCAAAGCTTGCCTTTAACAGCATATCGGCGTCATGCGTCATAAAACAGTATTCCTTTGTCATTTTGGGCGTCATTTTTGCGTTGCAGACAATATCGGTTCCCTCAAAACGCTTTAGTTGAATTTTTCTTGCTGCGTTTACACGCTTTTTTATTTGAGCCGAGCATTCTTCGTTTCCCTTGCCGGAAAGCTGTTCGTACTCAACAGGCGCAACTTCAATATGAATGTCAATTCTATCGAGAACGGGACCTGAAATTTTGTCCTTATATCGTTTTTTTGCCGCAGGTGTACAGTGACATTCCTTTGTCGGATGGCCGTAATAGCCACACGGACACGGATTCATAGCGGCAACAAGCATTATGCTTGATGGATATGTAACAGAGCCTGCCGCACGTGAAATTGTAACAACGCCGTCTTCTATAGGCTGACGTAACGACTCCTTTGCTCTGCGGTCAAATTCGGGAAATTCGTCCATAAACATAATACCGTTATGCGCAAGACTGATTTCTCCCGGCTTAGGTGAAGCACCGCCGCCTGTCAGAGCCTGTGCCGAAACAGTGTGGTGAGGAGAGCGGAAAGGTCTTTGACTTATTATAGCGCTTCCCTTCGGAATCGCTCCCGCTATTGAATAAATTTTTGTGGTGGCAAGCTTTTCCTCAAACGTCATATCCGGCAAAATAGTAGGCAAACGCTTTGCAAGCATTGATTTACCTGCTCCGGGCGGGCCAATCATAATACAATTGTGACCGCCTGCCGCAGCAATTTCCAAGGCACGCTTTGCTTCCTGCTGTCCTTTAACATCGGAAAAATCAACGTTATATGAAACCTCTTCATTCTTGTTTTCGTCATTGTAACACGGCGTCAAGTGCTTAATGCCTGAAAGGTGTTCGATTACCTCGCTGACATTTTTAACGGGAAATACGTTTATACCGTCTGTTACACTGCCCTCAAGAGCGTTTGCAAACGGAATAAATACATTTTTAATCCCCTGCTCTTTTGCAAGCAAAAGCATCGGCAGCACTCCTGAAACCGCACGGATTTCACCGTCAAGCGACAATTCCCCGACAAAGGCATAATCATTTATTTTCGCTTTAATTTGACCGCTTGCCGTGAGTATTGCAATAAACACCGGCAAATCGTAAAGCGAACCCTCCTTTTTAATATCGGCAGGAGCAATATTTACCGTAATTCTTGATACGGGAAAATCAAGCTTACAGTTTTTGATTGAAGCACGAACTCGTTCACGGCTTTCCTTAACTACTGCGTCGGGAAGCCCTACCAAATCAAATTTCGGCAATCCCTTGCTTATATCACATTCCACAGTAACAGAAAAAGCGTCAAGACCGAATATTCCGAGACTTTTTACTTTTGCATACATAAATTATCACCACATATAATTATATCAATTAATATCGTTATTGACAATAGATTTTATTAGGTTTAAAATAGATTTAGTATAATTTAAATGAAAAAAAGTAAAAGGAAGCGATCATATGGATATTAACAATCTCTATAACGAGTGGCTTGAAAAAGCTACAGCTGACCCCGACCTAAAAAAAGAGCTTGAAAGCATTTCAAGCAATGAGGAGGAAATACTCGACCGTTTTTACCGTTCACTTGAATTCGGAACGGCAGGTCTTCGTGGAGTAATCGGCGCAGGCACAAACCGTATGAATTATTATACTGTTTGCCGTGCGACACAGGGACTTGCAGATTTTCTTAACAAGCATTTTGAAAATCCGTCCATTGCAATCGGCTACGATTCAAGAATTAAATCCGATTATTTTTCCATTGAAGCGGCGAAAACATTAGCCGCAAACAATATCAAGGTTTACATTTACAAGGAGCTTGAGCCTACTCCCTGCCTTTCGTTTGCAATAAGGCATTTTAAAACATCAAGCGGTATCATACTTACCGCATCGCACAATCCCGCAAAATATAACGGATATAAATGCTATAACCAAAACGGCTATCAAATGACTGATGAAGAGGCTGAGGAAACGTACGGCTTTATTCAAAAGGTTGATTATTTCACAGGAATTAAGTCTATGGATTTTGACAAGGCTGTTGAAAACGAACTTATTGAATATATGGGCGATGAGGTTATCGACCTATTTTTAAGCGAGGTTAAAAAACAGTGTGTAAATCCCGGCATTTGCGAAAAAGCAGGGCTGAAAGTAATATATACTCCTCTTAACGGTACCGGCAACAAGCCTGTTCGCAAAATTCTTGAACAAATAGGAGTTAAAGACGTTTACGTCGTTCCCGAGCAGGAGATGCCTGACGGAAATTTCCCGACCTGTCCGTTTCCAAATCCCGAAATCAAGCAGGCGTTTGAGTGCGCATTAAAAATGGCGGAGGAAATCAAACCTGATTTGCTTCTTGCAACAGATCCCGACTGCGACCGTGTGGGAATCGCCGTTGCGACCGACGACGGTGAATACACGCTTATGAGCGGTAATGAGGTCGGAGCAATGCTTCTTAATTATCTTCTTTCGCAGAAAAAAGAGCAGGGCGTTCTTTCGTCTGATTCAATCGCAGTTAAATCGTTCGTCTCAACAGATTTGGCTGAGGTTATCGCTAAAAAATATAACTGCACATTTAAAAATCTTCTTACGGGATTCAAATATATCGGCGAGCTTATTACCAAGCTTGAATCTCAAGGTAAGGCTGACGATTTTGTTATGGGATTTGAGGAATCATACGGCTACCTTGCAGGAACGCACGCTCGTGACAAGGATGCGGTTGTGGCGTCAATGCTTATATGTGAAATGGCTGCATACTACAAAACTCTCGGCAAGAGCCTTGCTCAGGTAATGGATGAGATTTATGATGAATTCGGCTACTACTTTAGCGACGTTGAAAGCTACACATTTGAAGGCGCTTCCGGTATGGAAAAAATGGCTGATATTATGAACGGCCTTCGTGAAAATGTTCCGAGTGAATTCGGCGGATTCACAGTAACTAAAATTGACGATTATAAAACATCTGTTTCCACAACGGTTTCAAACGGTGCCAAAGAACCCATCACGCTTCCAAAGTCAAACGTATTGGCATATACATTAACAGACGGCAACAAGGTTATTGTTCGTCCGTCGGGAACCGAGCCGAAAATCAAAGCGTATATTACAGCTGTCGGTAAAAGCAGAGACGAAGCGGCAAAAATTGCCGATAAGCTGATTGACGACGCAAACCGCCTGATGAAATAAAGGAGAATTTATATGAATCAAAAATGGGTTAAAATAACTGCAATAATTCTTGCGGTTTTAATGGCAGTCAGCGGACTCGGCGTTGGAATTGTAGGACTGCTTAACTGAAAATTTAATGATAAAATCCACCCTGTAAGAGCATTTCCACGCAGCGTGGATTTTTTCTTTTATCCGTACATTGTCTTTTTTTATGCGTTCTGCTACAATATAGTTAAATCAAGATTTACTCAATACTTTAAGCTTAAAAAAGTTTACCTGATTAACCTAATGACAAGAAAGGCAAACACCGATGAATGCAAAAATTACAGGGCAGATTATAAGCAGACGAAGAAAATCGCTCGGTCTTACTCAGCTTCAGCTCGCCGAACTTATAAATGTAAGCAACAGAACTATATCAAAATGGGAAAACGGCGACGGATTTCCCGACATAAGCCTTCTGCCGCTTCTTTCAAAAACGCTTGGCATAACCATTGACGAACTGCTTACAGGCGAAAAAGCAAATACCGACATTGAAGCAAAACCTCAGGAGGATACTGAAAAGAAAAGCAGTCAGCTTCGTGCAAAATTTACTGTAAGTGAGATAATCGCATTTTGCCTTGTAATAGCTATGAACATTATCGGCGGAGCAACTGAGGTTATGCTGTTTAATACTCATCCGTTTTATATGTTCATTGAAATATATCTTTTGGTTATTGCTGTTATTCTCCTCACATTTGGGATTATAGTGTTTTTTACCGGTCTTGTGCGCTATAAGGCGGAGGTAAAATCCCTAAAAAGTTCTGTGATATATGAAACATATATTTTTATACTTCTTTGCTCGCTCACACCTGCACTGACAATAACAAGAATGTTAAGCGGATATTTTACTGATAACGGATATTTTCTCCGCTATGCCTTTATTGTATTTTATGTCATAGCAATTGCCGTAATATCTAAAATCTTCATATCAAAAGCACGGAGTTGTAAAAATGAAAAAGATTAGAATAATAATTCTTGTAATCGCATTTGTGATTCTTTTTATGTTTATCGCTCCGATTTTCGGCAGTATTCTTAACATCGGCAATATTTTCGGAATAATTTTGGGAACAGTACTGCTCATCCTTGGAATTTTTCTTGACAGAATTCTTGCATTTTGCAAAAAGCTGTGGTGCAAATCATTCGGCAAAGCTGTTATTTCAATATTATGTGCAGTGATTATTCTATGTTCAGGCAGTTTTTTTACAGCGCTTTGCAGCGTCATTGCAAGCAGTTCTACAAATGCTGACAATCAATCAACCGTTATTGTACTTGGGTGCGCCGTCTACGGTGAAACGCCGAGTATTATGCTCAAGGCAAGAGTTGACAGCGCATACGATTATCTGTTTGAAAATAAAAACAGCGTTGCCGTTTTGTCTGGCGGTCAGGGTGACGGCGAAAGCATAAGCGAGGCTGAATGTATGTATCGCCTTCTTACAGAAAAAGGAATTGACCCAAACAGACTTTTTAAAGAGGAGCAAAGCACAAACACTTCTCAAAACATATATAACTC
>JAJBVC010000157.1 GCA_020860025.1 Clostridiales bacterium
GTGCATATGCTTATTATGAAACAGGCAAAAGTGCTCCAAAGAATAATGTTTTAATTAAACTAGCAAAACTTTATCGCACAACTGTTGATTCTTTATTAAACGGTGTTCCGCAGACTGAGAATGTCAATAATCCGTCAATTCCTTACAAAGAGCAGTGGTCGACGAGTGATAAGCTTAATGAACTAACTGATTTTGAACAGATAGTTTTACTTAAAACCCGAACAATGACCTCGCAAGAACGAAAAGATTTGCTTGACTATTTAACAAGTATGTCAAAAAAGAATAACGACTAAAAAAAGAAAGCGCCTTTCTAAAAAATGGGCTTTCTTTTTTTGTTTTTTATAAGTTTTAAAAATCTCAATGTAAATAAGAGGGGTAAAATGATTACCAAAATCACAGTTAACAATAATGATAAACATCAAACATTTGAAACATTCGGCGCATCGGGTGCGTGGTGGGCTCAGGTTGTAGGTAAACTCGATATTGCGGATGATATTGCGAAGCTTCTTTACAGCAAGGAAGACGGTATCGGACTTAATGTCTACAGATATAATCTCGGAGCGGGCACGATGAAAGACGGCGAATCGCCTTATTGTGTTTGGGAGCGTGCTACCGAAAAAGTAAAAACCGATAAATATGCTGTTGAAATGATGCAAAAATGCGTTGATGCCGGAGCTGATGAAATAACAGTTTTTGTCAATTCACCACCGGTGGAGCTTACTGTCAACGGTAAGGGAAGATGTGAAAGAGCGCTTGCTAAAAATATTAAGCCGTCAAATTATAAAGCATTTGCCGATTATTGCCTTGATTCCTGTGAATATTTGCTTGATAAAGGTTTACCTGTTAAATATCTTTCTCCGGTCAACGAACCTGTCTGGATATGGAGCAATGATAAGCAAGAGGGATGTCACTATATGCCTCGAGATGTTCAAAAGCTCTTTGAGGTTTTCACAAGAGAGCTTGACGGACGCTCGACATTAAAAGACAAATTACTTCTTGCCGGTACCGAGTGTGCCGATTTAAGATGGTTTAATAAATCATATTCAAGGGCAGTGCTGAATAATGTGTTTGTCAAAAAGTATATTGACAGTATTGATTATCATTCCTATTGGCTCAATTCTGTTAAGCCGTTTTTCAGCGACAGGATTGCTTATCTTAAAAGATACAGAAAATTCCACGATAAATATTATCCCAATACCAAAATTAAAATGACAGAATGGTGTCATATGCAGGGCGGAACGGATTGTTCAATGAAATCGGGTATCGTTACAGCCAATACGATATATAAGGATATTAAATATGCCGATGTCGTTTCATGGCAGCACTGGGTAGCGGTTGCTTTCGGTGGTTATTGCGACGGCATTATTTATGTTGATAAGGAAAAGCAGACCTATGAACTGACGAAAAGATATTATGTAACCGGTAATTTTTCAAAATTTATAACCGGTGCAACTCGGTACGATGCAGAGTGCGACAACAAAAATATAAACTGCTTGTACTTTGAAAAAAACTCTCAAAATATCTTTATTTTAATTAATAACAGCAATCAATCACAAACTGTTAAATTACCGATTTTAACAGCCGAATCCTTAATTTATATAACCGATGATACGCACAACTTATCAAAACACTTGATTAGCACAAAAGAAATAACACTGACACCGCAATCGGTCAATACCGTTATAACCGGAAAATAGGAGGACAATATGGCAAATATAGTCACCGATAAAGTATCGCCTTTAGTTAAAAATGTAAAGAAATATTGGAAAGAGCCGCCGAAAGGCAGATATATGCCTTTTAAGGAAATAGTTTCTCTTGCCTTTGGCGGTATCGGTATCAAGTTTATTGTATACTGCGTCAACAATATGCTTCTTGCTACCACAAATAAATTTATAGCAAATACAATCGGTATGGAACAGCATACGATTTATATTATTTATGTACTGTCTATTATCTCAAGCTATCCGCTCACAATACTCAGAGCTAATATTATTGATAATACACGAAATATGAAAGGCAAGTACCGTCCGTACATATTAACGATGGCAATTCCGACTGTTATTTTAGGCTTAGGATTTGTTTGGATGCCGTATGAAAATATGAATACAGTAACTCAGTGTGTGGTTATACTTGCATTTAATATCGGTTTCCAGTTCTTCTATAATTTTATGAACGACAGCTATGAAAGCCTGTTAAATGTTCTTTCGCCGAACACTTATGAACGCAGTGATGTCAGTGCAGTAAAAGCCATTGTGGAAAATTTAGCTCCGTCAATAGTAAGCATTGCTTTGCCTATGGTTGCCAATTTGATAACGGGAGATAACAATCTCTATCAATTTGCGGTATACAGATATATTTATCCGGTTTTGCTCGTTTTGGGCTTGGTCGTTTCACTTCCGATTTATCTGAATACAAGGGAGAAAATCGTTCAGGCGAAAACTCATGTTATTCAAATTAAATTCAGCGATGCACTTCGTGCCGTAGCAAGAAATAAGTATTTTTGGATTATTTCTCTTGCCGGTTGGCTCGGCTTTTTGGAAAGCTCGTTTTCAAATATTATAGAATGGATGTATGTTTATCAAAACGCTTGTTCGGCAGCTCAGTATTCATTGATTATTGCAATTTCGAGCAACGCTTCGTTTTGGCCTAATCTTTTTACGCCCTTGCTTATCAGGCGTTACGGCAAGCGAAACATATTGATTTTTACAAATATGCTCAGTATAGTTTTCATCGCTGTTATGCTTCCTGTTGTGCGTATGCAAAGCTCATCTTATATGATTTGGATTATGATGCTTTGCATTTTTCTCAACTCTTTTATTACCGCAATGGGTTCTTTCTTAAATCCGAGTATTCAGGCTGATATTCGTGATTATCAGCAGTATATTACAGGGGAACGAATTGACGGTATGTTTGCCGCTGTCGGATTAATCGGTTCAACAATTACTATGCTTACAAATTCTGTTTTGCCTTATATCTATGAAAAATCCGGTCTTAATTCCGAAACCGCCGCATCGCTTGGCTATTCAAATCCGTATGATGTATTATATAATCACGAATACTTTGTGTCGACTTGTACAGTTATCCTAATTGCATCGGCTATCGGAGCGGCTTTGAATGTTATTCCGTACTTTTTCTATGATTTAACAGAGGTTAAACAACGCTCAATGGTAAGCGTTCTTAAAATTCGTGCAATGTTTGAGGATTACGGAAACGGACAACTGAACGACGATTCTCTCGCCGAAGCCGTTGAAATTATTGAAACCTCAAAGAAAAATGCCGATCTTGACATGATTAAAATTGACAGAAAAGCTGTTAAAAAAATCAAGGATAAAACTGCCCGTAAGCAGGCAAAAAAACAGCTTAAAGCCGACATTGAAACCAATAACAACATAATGATTTCAAAATATGTTCTTGCCGAGATTAATAAATTCAATACGCCGGAAGGACAAGTACAAGTCGAAAATGCTCAAAAAATGGTCAATGCCGGACTCAACGGTTTTATGAATGAGGATACTCTCACAATAGCTCAGGTTAAAGCTATGCCGAAAGATACCGCTGAGCAAAAGGAACAAAGAAGCGAAGCTATCAGCAATGTCAGAAATTTCAAAACAGCTAAAAAGACTATCGCAAAGTATTTTCCTAATGGTATTAAGGAATTTGATGCAAGCGTTTTTGATATGCTGTTTAAACTTGAGGATGAAAACGAAGCGGATTTAAGACGCATTTCTCTTGAAATCAAAACCAAAAAAGAAAATAACAATAAATCGAATCTTGACGAGCTGAAAAAAGAATTTAAACTTTTAAAGCAAAGGAAGAAAAAGGTTACCGATGAAATTAAAAAAGCAACCGATGAAAACTCTGTTTATCACAGAGCGGCAAAGCCGTATCTTGATGCGGTTAAGCTTCTTGCATATAAAGAAAATCTTGCTCATTATGATGAGATACTTGAAAAATATAGTTCTGCTAAAGAGTCGTAACTAATTTATTTATAAACCGGGGATGCTTCAAATCGTGAAGCATCCCATCCTAATTTATTTTATTAGGCTTAAAAATTTCAATGCTTAAAAAATTCAATATAACGAAAAACAGATATTTAAATTGGAGTAAGTAATGTTAAATAAATATAACGAATTAGAATTCTTAAATGAATACGATGATGTGTTTGAGATATTTGATAAAAACGATTCCGGCAATATATCATTTGGTGTCCAAAAGGGCTCGGAGAAATTTTTTGTTAAGTATGCTGGATATAAAACTTCAAATTACTCCGGTGATATTAATTCAGCAATAAATGTACTTAAAAATGCAAAAAATAACTATAGTGTATTGAAATGTGAAACTTTAGTGAAAATGATCAATACATTTGAAACATCACAAGGGTTTGGTATAGTATTTGAATGGTTTGATGGTGAAAACTTATTTTCTCATTGGTCTTTTGATGAAATTGATAGATATAGTGATCCTCGCTCTCCATACTATAAGTTCAGACAGCTTGATATGGAATATAAATATCAAGTTATTGATAAAATATTTGAGTTTTTAATTTTTGTTAATAATTCGGGATATATTGCTGTTGATTTTTATGATGGCAGTCTTATGTATAATTTCGAAAACCATTGCTTAAAAATATGTGATATTGACTTATTTAAACCTGCAAAGCAAATTGTTAATCTTGAAGGAGAAAACTATTGGGGATCCTCCAGAATAAAATCTCCGGAAGAAAATAAAGTTGGTTCGGTAATAGATGTAAGAAGTAATGTATATAATTTAGGCAAAATTATTCATTGCTTGGTTGGCAATGAATTTAATCCGAATCTTGAAGATTGGAAATTATCCAAACAGAAATACTTAATTG
>JAJBVC010000196.1 GCA_020860025.1 Clostridiales bacterium
GCGGCCCTTATAGGGCCTGTGCAAACCACCAGTTCAACTGGTGGTTATGATTTTTAAATAAAAATATTTTACCGATTTTTCGGTGTTGCACAGCACCGATATTTGCCGTCTTGCGTATTTTGTCAATATATGATATAATGATGTGTAATGTACTTATCCTTAAGGAGAACGCTTATGGAAAATATTGAAACGGTGCTTGACAAATTTTCGTTTAAAGGCAATCTTATCGACTGCTGTGATTTCGGATCGGGTCATATCAATACAACCTATATAGTATCGTACAATAATAACGGCGATATTGACAGATATATTGTCCAAATGGTAAACGGCAATGTTTTTAAAAATATTGACGAGCTTATGGATAATATTTTCAGCGTTACGTCTTTTTTACGCCGTGTGATTAAAGAAAACGGCGGTAATGAAAAAAGGGAAACTCTTAATTTTATAAAAACGTCTGACGGAAAAAAATATTATCGTGATTCAGATGGAGACTGCTACCGTTCATATCGTTTTGTGGAAAACAGCAAAAGTTACGACAGCGTTGACAGTGCCGAACTATTCCAAAAAAGCGGTGAGGCTTTCGGTAAATTCCAGCGCTATCTTTCCGATTTTCCCGCTCAGACGCTTTATGAGATTATACCTAATTTTCACAATACGATTTGGCGGTATGAAAATGAATTTCTCCCGTCTGTTGAAAATGACATAATGGATAGGGCGAAGCTTTGTCAAAGTGAAATTGAATTTGTAAAAAAACGCAAATCCGATTGCAGTGTTCTTGTCGACCTTATTAACAGTGGTGATTTGCCGCTTAGAGTTACGCATAATGATACTAAGCTTAACAACGTAATATTTGACGAAATCACAGGCGAGGCTGTTTGTGTAATTGACCTTGATACAGTTATGCCTGGGCTTGCGCTTTATGATTTTGGTGATTCAATTCGTTTTGGTGCCAATACGTGCTGCGAGGATGAGCCTGATACAGATAAAATTAAAATTGATTTAGACTATTTTGAAGCATATGCCCGTGGCTTTTTAAGTCAGGCAGGACGTAGCTTAAACAAATGCGAAATCGACCATTTGGCATTCGCTTCAAAGCTTATGACACTTGAGTGCGGTATGCGTTTTTTGACCGATTATCTTAACGGAGACACTTATTTTAAAACTGATTACAGTGAGCATAATCTCGTTCGTGCAAGAGATCAGTTTGCTCTTGTTAAAGATATGGAACTAAAAATGAAACAAATGGAAAAAATAATTGCAGATATAAAATATTAACTGAAATTTGGAGGATAAATTATGTCAAAACTTTATTCTGAAATGACAAAAGAGGAACTTTTAAATCAGCGTAAAATGCTGAAAAAAAGATATGACGCTTTTAAAGCGAGAGGTCTGAAGCTTGATATGAGCAGGGGAAAGCCGGGGGCAGATCAGCTTGATTTATCAACAGGCATTTACGATGTCGATAACTATATTGCGGACGGTCTTGACGTAAGAAATTACGGTATGCTTGACGGTATTCCGAGCTGTAAAAAGCTGTTTGGCGATTTAATGGGCGTTGACGCAAAAAATGTTATTATAGGCCCTAATGCAAGTCTTACGCTTATGTTTGATTATGTAAGTCAGTGCTATACTCATGGTGCGGGCGATATTCCGTGGTGCAAGCTTGACGAGGTGAAATTTCTTTGCCCTGTTCCGGGCTATGACCGCCACTTTACAATTTGTGAGCATTTTGGTATCAAGATGATTAACGTGCCTATGAAAAATGACGGCCCTGATATGGATGTAATAGAGGATTTGATTAAGGATGAAAGTGTTAAAGGTATGTTCTGTGTGCCTAAATATTCAAATCCGCAGGGTATTACTTATTCTGACGAGGTAGTTGAACGTATTGCTGCAATGAAGCCTGCGGCAAAGGATTTCAGACTGATTTGGGACAATGCTTACTGTATCCACGATTTGGCCGATGACGGCGACGAGCTTTTGAATATTTTTGATATTTTACCGAAGTATGATAATGAGGATATGGTTATTGAGGTTTGCTCAACGTCTAAAATAACATTTCCGGGTGCAGGTGTTTCAGCACTTATAGCAAGCGACAATAATATTTCTTCAATAAAAAAACGTCTTAACGCTCAAACAATTAGCTATGATAAAATGAATCAGCATCGTCACGTTCAGTTTTTCGGTAATGCCGACGGCGTTCGTGACCATATGAAAAAACACGCTGCTATACTTAAACCTAAGTTTGATATTGTTCTTAAGCATTTGGATAACGAACTTGCAGGTAAGGGGATTGCGTCTTGGTTTAAACCTAAGGGTGGTTACTTTATCAGCCTTGATGTTATGAACGGCTGCGCAAAACGTACAGGTGAGCTTTGCAGGGAAGCCGGAGTCGTTCTTACAACTGTCGGTGCAACGTATCCGTACGGCATTGACCCCAACGACAGTAATATTCGTATTGCTCCTTCTTATCCGCCTGTTGAAGAGCTTGATATTGCGGCTGAGCTTCTTTGTATTTGCGTTCAGCTTGCGTGTGTAGAAAAGTTGCTTGGATAATATGATTATCGGTGCATCAACCTCCTGTTTTTATCCCCTTGAAACAGAGAAGGCTTTAAAAAAAGTTACTCAAATCGGTTTTTCGGTAACTGAAATTTTTATGAACGCTCCGTGTGAACTCGAAGATTGTTTTACAAACGAACTTCGCAAAATTGCCGATTATGGAGGAACGAAAATAGTTTCCGTTCACCCGTTTTCGAGTTTTATGGAATCGTCTTGTATTTTCGGCGATTATCAAAGACGTTTTGATGATTATATAGGAATTTATGAAAAGACTTGTCACGCTGCGGCGGTTTTAGGCGCAAAAATTATTGTAATTCACGGCGCTGTTGCTTTTCCGAAAATTCCGATACCTGACGAGAGATATTTTGAACGCTTTGAGCGCCTTATTGAAATCGGCAGGCGAGAGGGCGTTATGGTATGCCAGGAAAATGTCAATAGATTTAAAAGCCAGAGTATTGACTTTTGCAAAAAAATGCGAATTGCTCTCGGTGATGATTTTCATATGGTCTTTGATATTAAGCAGACCTTGCGTGCCGGACAGGATACATTTGAGTTTTTGGAAGAATTTAAGAATGAAATTGTCCACGTTCATATAAGTGATAACGGTTCTCTCGGCGATTGCCTGCCTCCCGGTAAGGGGAATTTTGATTTTAAGAGAATGAAGTCGATTCTTGACAGTGCCGGCTATAAGGGAAATTATGTTATAGAAATATATTCGGGCGGTCTTGACGTTGCAAAAGAACTGACCGAAAGCAAGGCTTATATTGAAAATATATGAAAAATGTCAGTAACAGAACAAAGGGTATAATCTGCATATTGCTTTCTGCGCTTTTTTTCAGCGGAATGAGCAGTTTTATAAACCTGTCAGGCGATGTGCCGATTGCCCAAAAAGTATTTTTCAGGAATCTTGTCGCTCTTTTTATAGCGACGTTTTCACTGTTAAAAAATAAAGAATCATTCAAACCGAAAAAAGGCTGTCTTAAATATCATTTAATTCGTTCAAGTGTAGGTTTGCTCGGAGTTTTCGGCAACTTTTATGCCACAACAAAAATGGCTTCAACAGCAGACGCTGCGATTTTAAATAAAATGAGCCCCTTTTTCACATTGATTTTTTCGGCGATATTTTTAAAAGAAAAGGTAAAGCCGAAACAGGCGATTGCAATTTTCATAGCATTTTTAGGTGCGATGTTTGTAATTAAGCCTACAATGTCAAATGTGGAACTGTTCCCGTCGCTGTGCGGATTTGTCGGCGGTGTTGCGGCAGGCGGTGCATATACTTGCGTTCGTCATATGGGCAATAAAGGTGAAAACGGCAGATTTACGGTCTTTTTCTTCTCTCTGTTTTCATGTGCCGTAACCTTGCCTTATCTTTTATTTGATTTTCACCCGATGAGTGCAAAACAGTGGCTGTATCTTCTTCTTGTCGGTATGTGTGCGGCAGGCGGTCAGTTTTCGATTACAGCGGCTTATACGTTTGCTCCGAGCAGAGAAATTTCTATCTACGATTATTCAAACGTAATTTTCACGGCAATCAGCGGATACTTTTTCCTTGGCGGTCAAGTGCCTGACTTGTGGTCATTTGTGGGCTATATTATTATTTGTGGTGTTGCTGTTTGGATGTTTATATACAATAACAAGGATTCAAAGCATCTTAAAGCGTAATTTTTTCAATATATAGATGTAAAGTAAAAACACTTGCATTTTACTATATGTTGTGGTATAATTCATATATCTTAATCGGAGGGTATTGAAATGAAATGTCCGTTTTGTGGCTTTGAAGAAAGCAAAGTTATTGATTCCCGTCCTACTGATGAGAATGAACGTATCCGTCGTCGCCGTGAGTGTTTAAGATGCTCTAAGCGTTTTACAACGTATGAAATTATCGAGGATGTTCCTATCATTGTTATAAAAAAAGACAAGAGCAGGGAAGTTTTCGACCGCAATAAGATACTTAAAGGTATGCTTCGTGCCTGCGAAAAAAGGTCTGTAACAGTATCTGAACTTGAAAGTGCTATCAGTGAAATTGAAGCAACTCTTCAGTCATCTGTTGACCGTGAGGTTACATCCGCTCGTATAGGCGAGCTTATTATGGAGAAGCTCAAGACCATTGACGAGGTGGCTTACGTTCGCTTTGCGTCTGTATATAAAGCGTTCGATAGTGCCGAAGCATTTCGTGAAGAAATTGCCAAAATGTAATAATAACAGGATTACTTTATACATAAGGCAATCTTCAGATTGTCGATAAAGCAGTCATAACACCGCTCAGGTGATAAAAATAGAAGAATATTTT
>JAJBVC010000088.1 GCA_020860025.1 Clostridiales bacterium
TTCTCAACATCCGCCAGCGTGTAGAAATCTGTAATTTAACTTTTTCTACACGCTGAGAGGCAAGAACATAAAGCTCTTGCCTCTTTTTGTAACATTTTGTAACATATCTATTGTAATTATACAAAAATTGTTAATATTTAGTTAATATTCGATTGACTTTTTAATTGGGGTTTGGTAATATAAAATTAAATAGGTGAGTTGAAGGGCGAAAAGATTCTCTTATTTTTTCGCCTTTTTTGTAATTGCAAAATTTTGCTTACTATTGCAACTTGCCATTGCAATTTTCTAAAATAAATAATTATGAGGAGAAATTTAGATGAAAAAAATTTATTTATTTCTATGTGCAGTTGTCATTGTATTTTTCAGCCTAACATTTACGGTATACGCTGCAGAAAGTACAACTGCCGCAGCGCAAGACACGACAACAACACAAACTACAACGCAGGTACAGGAATGTAAGCATACTTCGTGTGAGATGAAGGTTAAAAAGAAGGCTTCATTAAAGAGTAGCGGCACGCAAGTTAAGGTATGTAAGGATTGCGGATACGAGTTTCCCAAAGAGTATACTATCAGAAAAATCAAATCCGTAAAGCTGTCTAAGACAAGTTATGTTTACTCATCAGAAAAGAAGAGAACACCAAAAGTAACCGTTCTTGATTCTAAGTCCAACGAAATATCATCGGACTATTACGATGTAACATATGAAAAGGGCAGGAAAAATGTTGGTACATACACAGTAACTGTTAAGTTTAAAGGCAAGTACAGCGGTTCAAAAACACTTAAGTTTAAAATCGTTCCAAAGTCGACATCTATCTCAAAGGTAACTTCCGTGTCACGAGGGGCGGTTATCAAGTGGAAAAAGCAGGATGTTAAAACAACAGGTTATCAAATAACGTATTCTAAAAATTCAGATTTTGAGTCCAGAAAAACAGTTACAGGTAAGGGCAAAGACAAAACAAAGGTTGCAATACTTAACCTCTCAGGCTCTACTAAATATTATTTTAAAGTAAGAACATACAAAACTGTTGATGGTAAAAATTATTATTCCTCTTGGAGTACCAAAAAAAGCATCACAACAAAAAAAGAGAGTTACTGTTTTTGCAGGTGATTCCATAACAGAAGGACTTAAAAAATCATCATATAACGGAATATCAAAGGTTAAAATTACAGGCAGTAAGCATGTGGTTTCGTATATTGGAATAGGTACGCTCACATTCCAGACAAAATCCGTATTCAATGGACTTACAGGGCTTGAAAAGGTTATTTCATATAAGCCGTCAAGAGTTTACATTATGCTTGGTATGAATGAGATGACATGGCGTTCAACAGATGATATGATTGACAGCTATTCAGAGCTTATAGAGGAAATTCAGTCTGAGAGTCCGTATACGCAAATAGTTTTGCTTTCCGTTTCACCGGTAACAAGCTCTGTTGCTTCAAAACATTCCAGTTATAAAAAAATCTCATCGTATAATAAAAAGGTTAAAAGTCTCGCAAAGGAATACGATGTTGAGTATTACGATTTTACAAGTGAGTTCAAAAACTCATCAGGCTATCTAAAGAGCGAATATAACGGCGGAGACGGTATTCATTGGAACGCAAAAGGCTATACAAAGTATGCATCGATAATTACATCATTAGATAAAGAACTTGATAAGAATAAGGAGATAGTTGAATAATGAAAAAAGCAATCAAAGTATTAGCATGCTTGTTAGTATGTATAATGGCATTTTCAGCCGTATATGAACCAGTAGAGGTCAGTGCAGCATCGTCACCGTCTTGTTCAACGCTTTACAAAGCGGCAAAAAAGCAAGTCTCATCAGGTGCAAAAAAAGTTAAAAAGAAATCCAGCTGCACATTTTTAACATCGTCAAAAAGAAAACTTGTTAAAGATTTTTATTATGCTACAGACAGCAAACAGATTTACTGTGTTTGTATTGTAAAATGCGCTTCAAGTTCCGACGCTAAAAAAATTGAAAAGCAGTTTAATACTATCAAAAGTTCAAAGACAAACGATACATATTTAACCTCAAGTCAAAAAAAGGTTGTTAAAGCCGCAAAGGTTGGCAGAAGCGGAAAGTACGCTTGGTATATTTCATTGGCAACAACTTCGTCCGCAAACAACAAGGCTGTTAAGGCTATGAAGAAAAAACTTTAGTTTGGTTTTGTAATAAGAGGGTATATGGTATTCAGTAGTTTATTGTTTTTGTTTCGCTTTTTGCCGTTGGTATTTATTGCGTATTTTATAGTACCGAAAAAATGGCGAAACTTAGTATTGTTTATTTTCAGCCTAATCTTTTATGCGTGGGGCGAACCTGTATATGTTGTGCTTATTTTGCTGTCAACTGTTGTTGACTATACGGCAGGCAGGGTCGTTTCTGCTTCAAAAGAAAAAGGAAACTCTAAAAGAGCAAAGACGGCTTTGCTCTTTTCGGTTATTATAAATCTTTCTTTACTCGGCGTATTTAAGTATGCGGATTTTGCTATTAATACACTAAATGCAATAACTTCGCTTGACATTGCCACGCTTGAGCTTTCGCTTCCGATAGGTATTTCTTTTTACACGTTTCAAACAATGTCATATACTATTGATGTGTACAGAGGTGACGCTAAGGTTCAAAAAAACTTTATTTCATTTGGCGCATATGTCTCGCTGTTCCCGCAGCTTATTGCAGGTCCTATAGTTCGTTATCAAACTATTGCTGATGAAATGAATGACAGAACAATTACCGCCGAAGATTTTGCCTGCGGTGCAAAAAGATTTATTGTAGGGCTTGGCAAAAAAGTATTGATTGCAAACCAGGTCGGTGCAATTTGGAGCGAAATATCTGTTGCGGATGATTTAACTTTTGCAACATCGTGGCTTGGTATTTTAGCATTTACGCTTCAAATTTATTTTGATTTTTCAGGCTATTCCGATATGGCGATAGGTCTTGGCAGAATGTTTGGCTTTCATTTTCTTGAAAATTTTGAGCATCCATATCAGTCAAAAAGTATAACTGAGTTTTGGAGAAGATGGCATATTTCTCTTGGCACTTGGTTTAGAGAATATGTTTATATCCCGCTTGGAGGCAACAGAAAAGGCCTTGTAAAGCAGATAAGGAATTTAGTTATAGTTTGGTTTTTAACCGGTCTGTGGCACGGCGCTTCGTGGAATTTTGTCGTCTGGGGACTTTACTATGGACTTCTCCTTATCATAGAAAAAGTATTTTTATTAAAAGTGCTTGATAAACTTCCAAAGTTCGTGCGACACATTTACACGTTGTTTTTCGTAATGCTCGGATGGGCTATTTTCTCTTACAGCGATATGGCGGATGGGTTGTATTATATTGGTTCAATGTTTGGCATAGGCGGGGTGAGTGTGTTTGACGATTATACACTCTATATGCTTTCAACAAACGCAGTAGTAATTGTAATAGCCATAATAGGTTCAACAACATTTGTACCGTCGATTTGCAATAAAATATTTAAAGAGGGTACACTTTTAAGAGAAATAATGTGGTGGATATTTATTGCTGCGGTATTTGTTCTTTGTGTTGCAATGCTTGTTAATTCGTCTTATAATCCGTTTTTGTATTTTAGATTTTAGAGGATAATTGAGGTTAAAATGAAAAAGAAAAATATAGTAACAATTGTTGTTTTTTGCGTTTTGATTTTCGGATTTTCAGCTGCTTCAATTCTCACCCCAAGTCAGGAATTTTCTTATCGTGAAAAGCGTGCGCTTGCTCAGCTTCCATCGTTTAGTATTTCAGATATTTTTGACGGTTATTTTCAAGAAGATTATGAAGATTATATAGACGATCAGTTTTTTGCAAGAGATAACTGGGTTGATTTTTCAACGCAGGTTCAGCTTCTTACAGGTAAAAAAGATATTAACAGCGTTTATATTGGTAAAGACGATTATCTGCTTGAAAAATACACCAATGCTGATTTTGATGAAGAAATTGTTGATGATAATATATATTATCTAACTGATTTTTTAAATACTGTTTGCGATAATATTGGTCAGGAGCATACAGATCTTTTGTTTATTCCGGGTAAAACAACCGTTATGCAGGATAAGTTACCCGATAATGCTTCGGCGTATGATTCCACTTGGATATCTTCTCAGTTTGATGAAAATTATACACTTGATTTAACACAAACGCTTATTGAGCATAGTGATGAGTATATTTATTACAGAACAGACCATCACTGGACAACTCTCGGTGCGTACTATGCCTATGAGCAGTTTTGTGAGTGTAAAGGATTTGAACCTGTTCAATACAGCGTGAGTACGTTCAGTGATGATTTTTTCGGAACAACATATAATAAACTTAGCCTTAGCGTTGAGAGCGATACCGTTGAACTTTATGATTTTACGAAAGATGTGAATATAGTTTTCGATAATGGCGAAAGTGCTTCGAATTCGTTTTATATTCCTGAAGCTATTGAAGAGGACAATGATGTTTACAGGGTGTTTCTCGGTGGCAATACAGCTAAAATAGAAATTACAACCTCGCTCGATACGGGCAGAACCCTCTTGCTTTTAAAGGATTCGTTTTCAAACTGCTTTGTTCCTTTTTTGGCAAATCACTATGATAAAATAATTATGATTGATTTAAGGTATGTCAGTGACACGATATGGGATATAATAGAAAATGATAATATAGAATATACTGATGTTTTAGTAATGTTTAACTATGAAAAATTCATGCAAGACGAGTACTTGTATCTATTAGAATCCGAATAAATAATATTTAAGTAAATTCGCAGAAGCTTAATGCTTCTGCGAATTGCTTTTTGTAGGCGATTTTTACAAGTTGGCATACTGAATGTAATAGTT
>JAJBVC010000190.1 GCA_020860025.1 Clostridiales bacterium
TATTTTCAATAATATAAATGCCTGTGAATAATATTTCAAAATATTTTAAAATGATAACAGTTAGTGTACTGAATTTGGTACAATATAAAAAATATTTAAAGTAATTATTGTATAGATTATACATTTACTTATAGCTCAGTCTGTCAATAAAGCAGTATTTTACTCATTGATTTGTCATTTCAAAATAAAAAAGAGGTTTGAACAAAATCTTTGTCAAACCTCACAGCGTGTAGAAAAAGTTAAATTACAGATTTCTATACACTTTCAGTGTTGTGATTTTTCAGGTTATTTCCCCACACGGCAAGCTCCGTAAGAATCGGAATCAGAGAACGAACGGAATCCGTGATTTCATATTCTACACGAATCGGCACCTCCATGTATTCTGTTCTTTTTACAAGACCGTCTTCCTCCAGTTCTTTTAAAGACTTGGCAAGCATAGTGTTGGAAATGCTTCCCATTTTTCGCTTGATGTCATTATATCTGGTTGCACCGTCATTTGAAAGAGAACAAAGAATAGGCATTTTCCATCTTCCTCCTATCGCATTCATTGCTTTTTGCAAAGGACATCCCACAGTGCATGGGCAAATATGTTCATTAGCCATTATAATTTCTCCTTTTACTATTTATATTTATACAGATAAGTTTTTTAGTACCTACTCCGAAAAAATTGCGTTGTTGACACAAGTATTTTTCAATATTATAATTATAGCAGGTAGCAATTTAAGAGTAAAGACTTTTTTCGGAGTAAATTCAAAAATGCATCAAGTCATCTTTTATCTTTATCTCTTGCATTTCGTTATATGCTACCTGTGAAATGGTTAAATTAGCACCTTTGGTGTAAAGGCTATAAAAGACGGTGAAACAGTGACGGACGTCAGAAATAAAACGATTGTCAAAACCAGTATGATAGGCATTGCGGTAAATGTACTGCTCTCTATACTTAAAATTATTGTGGGCACAGTGAGTGGCTCTATAGCGATTATACTGGATGCCGTCAACAATCTGTCGGACACAGCTTCCGGTGTGATTACCTTAGTCGGTGCCAAGCTTGCGGGCAAAGAGCCGGATAAAAAACACCCGTTTGGTCACGGGAGGATTGAGTATTTCAGTGCTTTGATTATATCTCTGATTGTTTTATACGCCGGTGTGACCTCGCTTGAAGAATCGGTGAGCGGTATTTTGCATCCCGAAATTCCAAGCTACACCACAACTTCATTGATTATAATTGCAATTGCTATTGCAGTAAAAATAGCGCTTGGAAAGTATTTTGTTGCAGTGGGCAAGCGTGTAGATTCCAATTCTCTTGTTAATTCAGGGAAAGATGCCACATTGGATTCTGTAATCTCATTTAGTACATTGGTGGCGGCTATCATTTATGTTTTCAGCAGTATCTCTTTGGAGGCTTACCTCGGTGCAATTATTTCACTCATTATTATCAAATCAGGCTGTGATATGATGCGTGAAACGCTGTCACGTCTGCTCGGAGAGAGAGTGGATGCGGATATGGCAAAAGCCATCGGAAAAACGATTATGGAGTTTCCGACGGTACATGGAGTTTATGATTTGGTGCTTCACGACTACGGGCCCGATTCGTATCAAGGCTCCGTTCATATTGAAGTGCCGGATACCTGCAGTGCAAATGAGCTTGACAATCTTATACGCACCATTACAATTGCTGTATACGAAAAACACCATGTCCTTTTAACGGCTGTGGGAGTTTATTCCATTAACACTGTTGATGAAGAAATAATTCGTATTCGAGAGAAAATCAGCAACACGGCACTGAGTTATGATTACATCACACAGATTCACGGATTTTACTTGGACAGGGAACAAAAGACAATCCGTCTTGATTTGGTGGTAAGCTTTGACGCAAAGAATCGGCGTGCTGTTTTTGACGAGGTGCAGGCAACCATACAGAAAAAATTTCCCGAATATCAAATCAACATGGCAATGGACACCGATTTTATTTCATCTTAAAGTAAGGAGAAAGTAGATATGCATTCCAATAAAACCAACGAATCGCAGGAAGATTATTTGGAAAGTATTTTTGTGATTACTCAAAGAAAAGGATTTTGTCGCAGTATTGATATTGCAAAAGAGCTCAAAGTTTCAAAGGCAAGCGTCAGCGTTGCCATGTCTAAGCTCCAAAACGACGGATGTTTGTATATGGACGATGATTACACGTTACATTTAACAGAGCTTGGTGTACAGATAGCACAGAAGGTTTATGAAAAGCACCTGACACTGAAAGAGATGCTTGAAAAGATAGGAGTTGACCCTATATTAGCGGAGCAAGAAGCCTGTCGGATGGAACATATCATCAGTGATGATACTGTTTTAAAAATAAAATCAGCAATCAAAAATAAAGCATAAAGGAGTAAAGATTATGAATGTTCAAGTTAGGTATTATTCCCGTGGCGGCAATACAAAGAAGCTGGCTGATGTAATTGCAAAAGCGACTGACTGCAAAGCCGAAGCGATTCCTACGCAGGTAGACGGTAACGTTGACATTCTGTTTTTAGGAGCGTCTGTATACTGGGGCGGAATCAGTCCCGAAGTCAAATCGTATATTAAAGCATTGGATAAAAACAGAATCGGTAAGGTTGTCGTTTTCTCCACTTCGGCACTTGCCGAACGAGCTTTTGGTCAAATACAAAAAATGCTGCAAGCTAAAGGTATCAATGTTGACAGCAGTAACTTCTACTGCCGTGGAGAATTTACAGCGCTTCATAAGGGTCACCCGAATCAGAATGACCTGAAAGCCGCCAAGAAATTTGCCCAGGAAATAATAGAAAGGAATCAATAACTTATGGCTGAAAAAGAATTTGACATTGAAAGATATATGTCTCACGGAGTTGAAAGAATAGTTAAAAGTGCTTTAAAAGCTTCTTTATCTAATCCAAGAGAATCAATTTTTATGGCAAAATACGCAATGGCAAGCAAAAAGGCAACCGATAAAAGGCGTGCTGCCGAACAAAACGGAGAGCATATTCCGCCGTTTTTAATTGCAAGTATTACAAGTAACTGCAATCTTCATTGCGCCGGTTGTTATTCAAGGGCAAATCACGCCTGCAAGGACTGTGAACCTGTTAACCAGCTTACGGCTGAAGAGTGGCAAAAAATATTTGATGAAGCCTGCGAACTCGGTATTGGATTTATACTTTTAGCGGGCGGTGAGCCTTTTATGCGCAGAGATGTTATTTCCATTGCGGCAAAAACTCCCGATATTCTGTTTCCTATTTTTACAAACGGAACTATGGTTGACGACGAATATTTAAAATTATTTGATAAAAACCGTAACATACTTACTATTTTAAGCATTGAGGGCGGAGAAAAAACAACTGACGAACGCAGGGGCAAGGGTGTATATAAAAAGCTTGACGACTCTATGAAACGAATGAAAGATGCCGGCATTCTTTTCGGCGCATCAGTTACCGTAACAACCGAAAATATGCGTGAAGTGTTATCGGATGATTTTGTTCGTAAGCTCTATGACAAGGGTGCAAAAGCTATTATTTATGTCGAGTTTGTTCCTGTAACCGAAGAGGCAAAGTATCTCGCACCGCAGGATGATGAAAGAGAATTTATTAAGTCAACTCTTTATGATTTAAGAATTAAACACGACGATATGGTGCTGATTTCATTTCCGGGTGACGAAAAAACATCCGGTGGTTGCCTTGCTGCCGGAAGAGGATTTTTCCACATCAATTCTCACGGAGGAGCAGAACCCTGCCCGTTTTCTCCTTATTCCGATGTAAATGTCAAGAAAATCGGAGTGAAGAACGCAATTAATTCTCCGTTATTCCAAACAATTCAGGCAGAGAATTTGTTAGTGGAAGACCACGCAGGCGGATGTGTTTTGTTTGAGAGAAGAGAGCAAGTGGAAAAAATTCTTGCTGATAATTAAGAAATTATATTTATACCGCTGTGGTTAGGCTGCTTTATCGACAGCTTTTTTTATCTTATCATATCCAAATATTCATTCGGTGTAATTCCGAACTGCTTTTTAAAGGATGAAATAAAATGCGATTGCGAGGAAAATGACAGAGCATAAGAGATTGAAAGACTGTCGGCTCCGTCAAACAGCATTGACTGTGCAAGCTCAAGTTTTTTACGAGTGATATACGAGCTGATATTTTCATTCATTTCATCTTTAAATACTTTTGAGAGATGGTCGGTTGAAAGGTTGCAGGCATTGGCAATGTCTGTGACCTTTATTTTTTGCGTAATATGCTTGTCAATATAAGCGATAGCCTTTTTTATATGAGGAGAGTGTTTTGCTTTTTTATTTTCGTTTTTAACCTTCAGCGTTAATTCTATCATCTTTTCAAAAATAATCGAATCAATAACGGCAACGCTTTTTTGTTCGTCAATCAGCCTTATAAATTCATCTGAAAATTTATACGCTTCTTTCTCGTCAACTCCGCCCTGAATGGCATATCTTATTGCAAGAGTTACGGTGCTTACGGCAATATATTTGTGCTGCATAACATCGCTGTTTGCCATTTGACCGACGAAGATTTTGCCGTTACTGCTTTTAATTTCCGAAATAAGTTTTTTAATATCACCGTTTTTAATGCAGGAAAATATGCGGATTTCGTCACGGTAGCAAGTGTGAGCGTCAATTTGTTCAAAAGATTTTTTTATTTCTTTCGGGATTGTTTCAATACTTACAAGTTCATCATAATTCATATTATCACCCATATTCAGCATACAACCGCAAAAGGTAATTTGTCAAATTTTTATCATATTTAATGACGGAAAAATAACAAAACAACTGAATTTTGATATAACGCATTTGC
>JAJBVC010000169.1 GCA_020860025.1 Clostridiales bacterium
ATCATAAGTAATAATTAGAATGTATTTAACATTTATCAATGAAAAATATCTATATTTTGATAGATATTTTTTTAAATTTTACTTGACTTTAACCTTAGGTAAAAGTGTATATTGAAGCTAATAGGAGCGAATTTGTTTCTTATGCTATAAAAAAGGACTGCGTGATTAAATGAAAATCAAAGAGGTGTGCCGTCAAACCGGACTTACTGACAAGGCTGTTCGCCACTATATAAAAAACGGAATTGTATTTCCTAATTACAGTGAGAATTATTCCGGCAGAAAAAATTATAATTTTTCTTCTTCGGATGTTGAAAGGTTAAAAGAAATTGCACTGCTTAGGAAATACGGATTTTCCATTGAAAATATTCGTGCAATGGTAACGGATAAAGAGCCTGTAGGAAAAATTGTTGAAGTTCATATCAGTGAAATGAAATGCGCTACAGATGATAATGTAAAAATTATCAACGAGCTTATGACAGCCTCAAGAAGTAATCCGAAAACTATAAGTGACTTGTGCCGTGAACTTAATAATACAACATACGTTCCGCCAAGCGTTGCGCCGCAGGATGACGCTGTTATTTTTAAGGATTTGTACGGCATAATGTTAAGAGATAACAAAATTAAAAATGTATCTATTGCTATTTTATCTCTTTTACTTATTGTCTCAATAATTGGATTTATATGCGCTACGTGGGGCGGACTTGATATTGTTACAAACGTAAGCGAATACGATTCTGTTTTCGGTTATGGCGGACTTTATTACTCAGCGTTTGAAAATAATAATATTTTTCCGAAGGAAATACCCGAAAGTGCCGAAGTCGAAAAATTTTCCTTTATTAGATATAATCCTTATTTTGACGATAATTATTTATGCGAACTCGTATATTCGTGCAGTGAGGATGAGTATAAAGCCGAATATGAGCGCCTTAAAGCTATAAACAGTACGAATGATTATAATATTTACGGAATTACAGGCTTTGATTATGAGCTTTGCGCAATACTTGCAAGTGAATACAACGGAGTTGTTTACGCTTTGACGGACAGGGAAAGCCAAACATTTATATATATTGCCATTGAGTTTTATAATTTTTATACCGATATTGATTATGATATAGTCGTTGAAAGCGACTATCTTCCTCAGGGCTTTGATGCAAAATATGATGAAAATGCCGATTACGGCACGTAACATTAAAAGACACGACAGAACAGGAAAATTGTATATTTATATAATTGCATTTGGGAAATATATTTAAAAGTAGAGGGGTAATTTATTATGAAAAAATTTATGGCGATATTGATATCAGTTTGTATGATAACAACAGTAATGCCGATTAGTGTATATGCCGATACAGGAGTAAGTGCAGCCGAAGCGGGTGAAGGATTATCCGAGCTGTACAGAGAAGAAGCTCAATCAGGCAAAGAACTCGAAGAATCCGTAAATTGCTGTATCATAGTAAAAGCAAACCGCAAGCCGGAGATGTACGGCGATGCCGAATATGTAAAGGGCACGGATAAAATATATTTTTATCAGTATTCTTCAACCGATGAAGCTGAAAAAGCGCTTGAATATTATCAGTCCCTGAATTATGTTCAATGGGCGGAATATGACGGGATTGTTGAAAGCCAGTCACTTTCATACGGCACTGATATGATGGGCGGCAGTGAGGCGATAGAATATGCGGAAAATAATCTTCCATTAACACAAGAAATTAACATCGCTTTAATTGATGATGGTATAAATTTTCACCTTAACCGTTTCACGCAAACAGGCAGAGTTATTGATTCCGGCGTGAATTACAGCAGTACAGGAAGTGAAGATTCCGCTCAACAGGATGTTGGGGGAAATTATCACGGTTCAAATATAACAAGCATTTTACTTGATAATACCACAGATAATATAAATATTATCGGGTACAAAGTATTGAACAGAGATGGCAGCGGAACATACTCCGCAGTTGCTTTAGGTATAAATAAGGCTGTTGAGGACGGTGTTGATGTTATCAATCTAAGCCTTGGAGATGATAATGAATCCGAATTGATAAGCGAAGCTGTTAAAAATGCTGTTGCTGAGGGAATCGTTGTAGTGGCTTCAGCAGGAAACGAAAGAGACGATGTTTCCAATTATTATCCTGCGGCAATGGATGAAGTTTTTACTGTCGGTGCTGTTGATTATAACGGAAATCCTGCGTTTTTCTCTAATTACGGCGAAGAAATTGACTTTGTAGCTCCCGGATATAATATTGAACTTTGGGGAAATAAAGGTCTTTCAAAAACAGAGCCTGATTACGGAAGCGGAACTTCTTTTTCAGCACCTTACATATCTGCCGCAGCAGCAATGGTTTTAAGTAAAAACAGTGATTTAAGCGTTGAAGAAGTAAAAGAAATTCTTATTTCATCATGCGTCACTCAAGATGAAATGACATATAAAAGTGAATATTACACATCTGTTTATATATCCAATTCAACTTTAGCGGATAATACAGGATTAGGCTATTATCCGGATTCTGACGAGTTATTTTACAGCTATGGAATGCCGCAAATACAGTATGCCGTAGGATTGAGTGAACGCTGTTCTTCACCTGTATTTTCTGTTTCGTCAAGCGTTAATATCGGTGAATTTGAATTAACCTTAACAGCGGATGACGGCGATGAAATATATTATGTGACAGATGAGGAATATCCTTCAAAAAATAACGGAACATTGTATACAGATCCAATAACCGTTTCATCTACACAATGTATACGAGCGATTGCCTATAACGATAATAAAATTAAAAGCGTTCCGTCTCAAGAAGAATACAGAGTTCAATATCTTGCAGATGAAAGCGAATTTACAATCGACAGCAGAGGTTATATTACCGGTTATACGGGAAATGACAGCGAGATAATTGTTCCGAACACAGTGGATGGTATAACCGTAATCGGTGTTGCAGAAAAAGCATTTTATGATTCATATGATCCCAACGATGAGCTTCAGGCAGAGCAGGAAACCGGTAATCATATTATAGGTATTACTCTGCCGGATACTGTTACTGAAATAGAAGACAATGCGTTTTTCAGTTATGTTTTAAAGTATTTTACCGCAACGGGATTAAAAATCGTGGGTGAATTTGCACTTAATGCTCCTTTAGTATACCTTGAAGCACCAAATATTGAAACTGTAGGTTATGCCGGTCTTTACGAAACGAATTTAGAGTCACTTTATTTGCCGAACTTAACTTATGCCGATAATGGTGCTTTCAGCTGTAATCCTTATCTTGAATATGTTGATTTGCCGGCTCTTGTCAGCGCGGATATAAATTTATTTTTTGAATGTTACAGAGTTTATGAAATACGTCTTGAAAATGTTGAAGTAATGCAAGAAAGCTCATTTTACAGATGCTATCAGCTGAAAAAAGTATATCTTCCTAAGCTTAAAGAGATTACCAAAACGGCAAGAACTGACACAGGATTTTTCTATCAATGTTCAAGCCTTGAAACTATTGATCTTCCCTCTCTTGAAACTATTGACAATAATACAAAAAATTTCTTTTACGGTTGTTCAAGCTTAAAATCAGCCTATATTCCTAAACTGACTTACATTTGCAGTCAAATGTTTTATAACTGTTATCTATTGTCAACTGTAGATCTATCATCTGCTGATTATGTCGGATATTTATCTTTCGGCAATACTGTATCTCTTGAATATCTCAATCTGCCCGAAGCGTTAAAAATCATTTCTATGGCTTTTACAAACAGTGCGCTTAAAGCTGTAGATATACCTAAAGCAGAAGAAATAGGCGCTTATGTTTTTGCAGCTTATGATAAAATGAGCGATACTTATTTTGTGAATACCAATCTTGTTTATCTTAATGCAGTCAACACTTTAACTCTGAATGATTATTCTCTTTCATATGTCGGAGCGGTTACCGAGCTTGATTTACCAAATCTTACAACTATAGGTGAGAATGCTTTTTATGAAAGCACGATAAACTATTTGTATGCACCGAGCCTTGAAACAGCCGAAAGTCTGCTTACCGCCGATGATTCTGTAGTGGTAACCTCAGCTTCGCTTACGAATTGCTCATACGATGCTTCAAACGCTACGCTTACAATACAGGGTGAAAGAGATTCTTATGCCGAGGATTATGCAAACAGCTATAATCTTGAATTTATTGATGTAAACGATATGGGAAGATCGATAAGAGTTACCGACGCAGGTCTCAGATTCGGATATTCATTTTATGACACTCAGGGTAAAGATGTTGAGGAGTACGGATTTATCTATACAAACAAAGAAGCTGACAGAAGTCTTTTAAAAACCGAAAATGTTGACGATTCGTCGGTTTTGCAGCTGAAAGCAAAAAACTATATACATCGTGAAAACGGCACTACAACATTTAATCTCGTCTTTATCGGCATACCTCAAAGTGCTTATGATACGCAAATATCGGCAAGGGCTTATGTTGTTATTGACGGAAAATATTATTATTCCGAGATTTTAAAAGGCAGCTTTGATGAAGTAACACAGCTTGTTTTGGCTGATGATGAAATTGACGAAGCAACTAAAAATGCTTTGAATAATCTTTTAAATAAGGGGGTGTGAGCAATGAAAGAGAAATATTTTAAACCGCAAATCGATATTGATGAGTTTAAAACCGTTGATGTCATAACGACAAGCGATACCGATGATAACGACACTCCTTTTCCTTGGGGATAAACAAAACACAGCCTTTTGGATTTCTTAAAAAAGTAATCCGAAAGGCTGAAAAACAACAAAAATAT
>JAJBVC010000063.1:0-4789 GCA_020860025.1 Clostridiales bacterium
TTTAAATATATTTATCAATTCATAGACAAGGTGCTTTTGCGTTTCATTCAAATCGGCTAATGATATTTTTTCGCTGTCATCAATTCCAAGAAGAAAATCAGCGCTGACATTTAATACTTTTGTAAGTTCAGCAAGTCTTTCTGTAGAGGGAATTGTAATTCCCATTTCCCAAGCATTTACACTTGAGCGGGTAACAGCTAATTTTTTTGCAAGCTCTGTTTGAGTAAGGTTATTTTTTTCACGAGAATATTTAATTCTGTCAGCAATTTTTAAGACCATTATAACAACCCCTTTGATAACTTATTATAAGTCTTTGTATAGTAATTTTAATTATCATTAATGATAAGCGGCACTTGACAAACTTCTTTCTTTATGATATATTTGGAATAAACAAAGCGGTTATCCTGCTGTTTTCGCTATATTTAAACTAATATTATATTAAAACTATTTGAATAATGCTCAATGGTGCTGTGAAATATTTTTTAAAATTTATTTCTTGCAGCAATTGTTTATGAAAACAATTTAATAATATTTAGTTAATTTAAATGTTAAAGCAAGTGATAACCATGCTGTTAAATTTTAAGACGCATTATTGGAGGTGTTTGATTATGGCTTTTTTTGATGAAATAGGAAAAAGAATTTCACAAACCGGTCAAATGGCAGTTCAGAAAACTAAAGATATGGCTGATGTGGCAAAACTTAACTCAACTATTTTAAATGAAGAAAAGAAAATCGAAAATTCATATTATCAAATTGGTAAATTGTATGCTGAATTACATTTTGATGATTTTGACGCAGATTTTGAACCTCTTTTTAATTTATTAAAAGACTCGCTTAGAAATGTCGAAAGACTAAAAAAGGAGGTTGGGGATATTAAGGGCGTGAAACACTGCAATGTTTGTGGTTGCGAAATTGCAAATGATTCAACATTTTGCAGCTCGTGTGGTAGTCCCATAGTTGTCCAAAAAATTCAGGATTATGAAAATCTGATTGAATGTAATTTCTGCGGTAAAAAGATTGAAAAAGACTCTAAATTTTGTACGTTTTGCGGTACAAAAATTGTTGATATAAGTACTGAAGAAAATGCTTCTTCATCGTAAATTTAATATGTGATTTTTCAATAACTTACTTATACAAATTTAACCGATAAAAATAACGGAGATGATAAAAATGATATGTGCAAATTGTAAGGCGAAGATTGATGCTGACGCAACATTTTGCCCAAGGTGCGGTACTAAATTCGATCAGCCACTATCAGTTACAAGAGGCGATAATACAAATTTAAATAAGAAATCAAGTAATTGGTGGTGTGATTATTTAATTGGGTTTACAAAGTTCTTTATAATAGCGGAAATAATTGTAGCGGAAATTGCGGGAATAATTTTAATTTTCAGCGGGATTGCGAGCAGTGGGATTGTTGCGGTGTTAGGTATAGTCCTAATGATACTCGGACCGATTATTGCATTATTAACCAATGCCGTAATTATGATTTTTGCCAATATGGCAAAGGATGTTACGGCAATAAAGGACTTATTAGGAAGAAAAGAATGAATAGAGGAGAATGATTGATGTATTGTAAAAATTGCGGAACGGAGCTTCAAAGCAATGTAACTTTTTGTCCTCAATGCGGAGCAAAAAACGAAAATAATTCTTATCATTTTGATATGAATAATGGCCAAATGACAAACAGCAAAAAACCGATAAATAAAAAAGCGATAATTGCAATTGTTATAGTGCTGATAATGATAATAGGAATAGCTATTGGAATCGGAATATATAAGAGCAGCAATAATTCAATAGTTGGATCGTGGGTGGATTCGTATGGCAATGTTGCGGTTTCATTTTACGAAGACGGAACCTGTGACGGAGGACGAGGCCCATATTATGAAGCTGCCGAAAATGGTACAATAACATTCTATGACAGCTATTATTATCCATACAGTAAGGTGTATTACTATGAAGTACACGGCAACAAACTCTACCTGTCTTATTATCAGGATTTTACAATAGAGGACGAAAATGTAACAGTTCTTTATCGTGAATAATCAACTTTACACACAAAATTCTTATGTGAGGTGAGGTGAATTTTTATTATTTTGCCTGATTTTGCCGATTGATTCAGGTAAATCAAATTTATGCAGTCGGATGTATTTAGAAGAAATAAGGAGAAAATGAAATGAAAACAAGTCAAAAAATGACAACAGCAAAATTAAAAAGAGGCGTCAGTTTCTTTTTGGCGATGATTATGCTTTTTTCGGTTATTCCCGTGCAGGCAATAACAGTGCAAGCCGAGGTTAAAACAACTGCATTTTCACAGATAAGTTCAAGTAAAGTTATGAAAACGCATACGATAACAACGGGGAAGACAATTCCGTATACGAGCACGGATTTAAAAACAAGAGGAACTCAAAACAAACCGTCAAAAACTGCGTACATTTCCGGCAGCGATGATTTATATGTATATAAAGTAGGAACTGATTCAAAGGGTAAACTTTATGCGAAGGTTTCTTATCCTGTTGGTAAAACTCGTTATTATGCATATATACCTTTAAGTGCAATTACTTCAAGCAACAGCACTCATAAGAAAACAACCGCCACAGGAAAAGCAAGTACATATTTGCGTTCTAACGGCAGTGGCGGCTCAAGCAGTATGTATATAACTAAAGGTGACACAGTATATCTTATAGCTACAAGCGGTTCATATTACCAAATTATGTATAATTTATCCGGAAATAAGGCTTGGCGATTAGCTTGGATTACAAAGAGCAATTACAACAAGTATTGTACCGACAGTTCGTCGTCTAAAACAAACACGAATACAAATACAAAAACAAATTCTATTACTGTAAAAGGTTATATTTCTTAAATTAAAAGAGGTAATATTACAATCTCATCTACTTCTTCAAGTTATTTAAATAAAGTCAAAGAGTTTTTAAGTACCTCTTACTGGAAAAACGGTGCTAAATGGAATTCTTCTAAGCTCCCTGTTAAGTCCAATTGGGTGGGATATGGCTGTTGTGCATACGCAGCGGATTTCTGCTATTATGTTTATAATAATAACAGTCCAAACACAAAAGCTTATCAAGCGGAGATAAATGATATTAAAACGGGAGACGTTTTATATTTTCAACAAAAACCACATTATATAATTGTACTGCAAAGGGACGGAAATAAGCTGATTACAGCCGAAGGAAGCGCATCAAGCAAGGTTTGTGTATCAAGCTGCAAATATACAATTAAAAATAATACACTGAAAATGAACGACAAAGATTATAGCACTACCGTAAGAATTACAAGATATGGAATTTAATTTAATCTCTTGAATTATGATGCAGGCATCCTTTTTTAGGTGCCTGCTTTTTATCAGTTCCACTTTCCGTGGAGTAGTTCTAAAAGGCATAGTCTTGCAGTTTTTCTTTTCATATGATATTATTTTAACAGAATATTTGTGTGGGGTGGAAAAATGGACTCAGCTAAGACGGGCGCTTTAATTGCAGAGCTTAGAAAAAAGAAAGGGCTTACCCAAATACAGCTTGCTGATTTATTGAGTATAAGCAATCGCACTGTGTCAAAGTGGGAAAAAGGTGACGGATTTCCCGACATAACGCTTATTCCTAAAATCGCCGAATTACTTGGTGTAACCGCTGATGAGCTTCTTGCCGGTGAGCAAAACAAAGCTGACGAGACAGAGACGCAGCCTGAATTTATTTGCGAGTTTGACGAATCCGTTAAGGATTGGGCGGCGACTCTTCGGCTGTACAGAAATAAGAAATCACCTGTTTGGTTTGAAGTATTGGTGTTTTTATCTGTATGTATACTTTTATATGTAGTAGGTATGTTAAATCTTATAGGTTCAAAGGCAATCATAATTTGCTTTGTGATTTTTGTCGGATTTATAGTTTTATATGCCACTATGCCGATTATAAGTGCACAGTACCAAATGTCAAGAACAAAACAGCTTGCCGGTGGCGAAAATCGTGCGACAGATTATTTTACTTTAGATGTGCTGACTATTATTCAGGGCAATAATAAACAGGAATTTAAGCTTGCCGATGTTACTGCATTGTACGAAACGAAAAGGCTTTGTATACTTATTATCAATAAAAAAGTTATAACTTATATTCCAAAAGACAGCTTTGTAAAGGGAAATTTTGATGATTTTTCGCATTTTATCAAAAGCCGTTTTAATGAAAGATCAAATAAAATAAATCTGCTTAGGGTTTTTCAAATAATTTTATCGGTACTTTTAGTTATGCTGATGTGTATTTTATTGCCGTTAGCTTCTTATTATAAGACTGAGTTTTTATATTCAAATTACATCTCTATGAGCGTTGAAGAACTGACTGCGCTTGATGATAACAACCTGTATTATGCTGTTTCAGATCGCCTTTGGTACGAGATTGATTATGATAATTATGCCTATTCGGTCAATTCCTTTAATCAATATAAACGTACATTTTTTATAGTTGATGAGTTTTATACCGAATACTTAAACGGCGGAGTATGCCAGTATTTGTGCAATTCAGACGGACTTTTTCTTGATGAGCTGACAAGTTCTCTTAACGAGGTCGGTTTGAGTGATGTCGCTGCAGAATATGACGATTTTATTAAGCAAAATAATATTGACGTTTCAAAATACAGCGAGGATGTCAGTTATGATGAAGAAGTTGAAAAATATCCGTTTGATGATATTGATGAAAAGCTTGACGAGTTTTACGAAAGTAACGAATTTCAATCAGCACTTTCAAAATATGCAAGAGAAAATATAGAGTATTTTAACTGATAATTG
>JAJBVC010000063.1:4799-26921 GCA_020860025.1 Clostridiales bacterium
ATAAATAAACTTACTAATAATCAAAGTTGAAATGAAAAAGTAAGGCGATGAGTCTATTGTAAATAATAAAAAAGGAAAAGTTGTGCAAAGCGATTGCTAAGCCCAGCTTTTCGATTACAATTTTATGATAAAAAAAGCAGATGCTATAAAGCACCTGTTTTTTAATGGTGGAGATGGTGGTAATCGAAACCACGTCCAAAATCATCTTACCAAGGGCTCTACGAGTGTAGTTTGTCTTTTAAGTTATCCCCTCATCTGACGGCGGCAAACAGCCTTCAGACTACGGTAACCTCTGATACCTGACAAAAGCCGAGATACTCTTTTGTTCATGTTCGCCACTAAATCGACGCTCTGTTTGCAGCCGTGGCACTCCGCAAAAGAACGCAAGCCGCTTAATTAAGCAGCAAGAGCTACTGATTTATTATTGTCAGTTAATTTTAAGATGTTACTTTTAAAGCGGTGCAACTCCGCTACTCGCTGACCAAGGCTCAACAACCCTGTCGAAATCCTTTCATCCCCATATTATTAATAATTATTTGTGTATTTTCACGCCGATTCAAAACGCTTTTATTATTCGACTCAAAAGCAGTCAAGAGTAATAAGCGTTTATTTTTTGCCTGTTTTTAGGATTATATCAATATCCGAAGCTGTTTTTTAGCGTTCTTTCAATAACTCTGTCAGAGTCTTTTTTTGCCTGTACCGCACGCTTATCATATAATTTTTTACCCTTGCAAAGCCCTATTTCAAGCTTTGCTCTGCCGTTTGAAATGTACAGGCTGAGCGGAACGATTGACAGACCCTGCAAACGACTTTCGCCGAAAAGCTTCATTATTTCACGCTTGTGAAGCAGAAGTCTTTTTTTTCTCATAGGGTCACGGTTAAAACGGTTGCCCATTTCGTAAGGGGAGATATGCATTCCAATTACAAACATTTCACCATCGTCAACCGAGCAAAAGCTGTCTTTAAGATTAACCTTTCCTGCACGGATTGACTTAATTTCGGTGCCGTAAAGTTCAATGCCTGCCTCATATGTCTCCAAAACGAAATAATCGTGATAGGCTTTTTTATTATTTGCAATTACCTGTTTTTTATCACTTTTCAAGCCAATTACTCCTTTTTAAATCAGGCTTCTTCCCTCAATTGCTCTTGAAAGCGTAACCTCGTCGGCATATTCCAAGTCAGCACCGACAGGAACACCGTATGCAAGACGGCTTACAGTTATGCCCATAGGCTTTAACAGACGGCTTATATACATTGCCGTAGCCTCGCCCTCAACAGTCGGATTTGTCGCCATAATTACCTCGTCAACAGTGTCGTCGTTAAGACGGGCAAGAAGCTCCTTTATACGAATTTGGTCGGGGCCTATATTGTCCATAGGTGAAATAGCGCCGTGAAGAACGTGATACGTGCCGTTATATTCGTGAGTTCGCTCAATGGCGGCAACATCACGGGGATCCTCAACAACGCATATTACGCTCTTGTCTCTTGTGTTGCTTTTGCAAATAGGACAAAGGTCGTCATCAGCCAAATCACAGCAAACCTTACACTGCTTGATTTTAGTGTGAGCGTCAATGATTGCCTGAGCAAAATCCCTCGCTTCATTTTCGGACAAGCCTAAAACATAAAACGCCATACGCTGAGCGGTTTTGTGACCGATACCCTGCATACGTTCAAATTGGTCTATTAAATTTTGAAGTGGTGCAAGATTAGAACTCATAATTACCTCGATTAAAGTCCCGGAATATTAAGTCCGCCGGTAACTTTTTCAAGCTCACGCTCGGATTCCTCATCAATTTGACGCATAGCCTCGTTAAAAGCGGCAAGGAGCATATCCTCAAGCATTTCAACATCGTCGGGGTCAACAACTTCAGGGTCGATTCCGACCGCCTTAACGGTGTGATTGCCCAAAACGGTTATTTCAACCATTCCGCCGCCTGAGGTAACTACGTATTCTTTTTCCTCAAGCTCTGCTTTTTTAGCCTCGATATCCTCTTGCATTTTTTGTGCTTGGCGGAGCATACTTTGCATATTCTGCGACCCGCCGCCCATTCCTTGTGGAAGTCTTGCTTTCATAAGTTTATTCTCCTATATTTTATTCAAAATTTATTTTAATATTATTTTCCGCTTGATTTATTAAATCCTCAAGGCGGTCACGTTTTGGTGCTTCGTCGCTCTTTCGCTTAAAAAGTCCGAGCTTATATGTGCAGCCTGTAACCTCATAAAGCGCTTGTTTAATTGCTTTTGAATGAGTCGGAACTTTTAAAAATTCACGAAGAGTAGGGTTGTCGCTGTCGATAAGAAAGTACTCGCCCTGTACATAGCCTTTTGCTCCTTTGAGAACGCCGAACAGGAATATTGCCTTGGTGTGGATAACGTCCATAAATTCGTCCCACCTGTCAAATTCAAGCCGAACATTTGTGTTGCTTTCGGTTGACGGTTTAGGTATCTGTTCGATTGGAGACGGCGGTAAATCGTCAGCGTTGTCATTTTCAATGATATTGTCAGACGGCTCTTTTTTCAAAGGAGATTTGTCTGAATTTTCTTTTATATTCGTGTTATTACTGATTGAAGCAGGCTCTGTTTCAATTTTTTGCTTTGCGATTTTTTCTGATGTATTGACAGTGGGTGAAACTGTTGTCTGCGGCGGCGAAACACCATTTTTAACTGTCCGCTCAAGACGTGAAATACGATCAAGTAAAGCTTGTGTAGATACTTCAAGCGACGGCTCGCAAAGCTTAATAAAAGTGAGTTCGGTTTCTATTCTTGCCATTGCTCCCGATTTAATTTTTGTCAGTGTATCTTGAAATAAATCGAGTGCAAATATTACGCTTTCCAAAGTGAAATCATTTGCTCTTTTTTCTATCATAGCAAATTCGTCATCCGTGCAAATGATAAGTTCACGTGCTTTTTTTACCGTTTTAACAATTAAAAAATTACGAAAATGGTTTATCATTTCAACACAAAGACGTTCCATATCGTAGCTGTTTGCATAAAGCTGTGCAATAATCGTCATAGCCGATGCGCTGTCTTTACGGTAAATACAGTCCGACAGGCTGTAAAGCGATTCTCTTCCGGCAATACCGGCAACCTCTGAAACAAGCTCCTGCGTTATTTTTTTGCTCCTTGACGCACATTGGTCAAGAATTGAAAGACCGTCACGAAGAGCGCCGTCGGCAATACGTGCGATAAGAACTGCCGCCGAATCATCAAGGCTTATATTCTCAAGCTTTGCGACCTCTTTAAGACGTACAGCCATAGTTTCGGGCTGAATACGCTTGAAATCAAATCTTTGACATCGTGATAAAATTGTAGCGGGAAGCTTGTGAACCTCGGTTGTTGCAAGTATAAATATAACGTGAGCGGGTGGTTCTTCCAAAATTTTAAGCAAAGCGTTGAATGCGCCTGTTGAAAGCATATGCACCTCGTCGATTATATAAACACGAAAACGACCTCTTGTAGGCGTATAATTTGCTTCCTCACGTAAATCTCGGATATTGTCAACGCCGTTATTTGACGCTGCGTCAATTTCAACAACGTCATAAATAGTACCACCATCAAGCCCCTTGCATACTTCACATTCGTTGCACGGCTCGCCATTTTTACTGTTTTCGCAGTTGACCGCTTTTGCAAGAATTTTTGCACAGGTGGTTTTACCTGTTCCACGGCAGCCGGTGAATAAATAAGCGTGGGAGATTCTGTTTTCCTGAATTTCATTTTTAAGCGTAGAGGTAACGTGATCCTGACCGTAAACGTCGGAAAAAACTTTAGGTCTGTATTTTCTGTATAAAACCTGATACATAACGTCTGCCACCTCTCTAAAAAGCAAATAAATTTAAATCAAGAAAACAAGATAAATAAAAGGTAAGAGCTGCTTATTTCATAATGTAACGCACAGACTTGTCTGCGGCGCACAGAAAAATCCACTTATTGCTGCTCGGTTCCCCGCCTGACAAGGTTCGTAGTATCCTGTCGCACAGGGCCCATACGCTACATTATGAAATAAGGGCGTAGCCCCCACCTTTTGATAAGTTATTATACTATATAATTATTCAGAAATCAAGACTTTTTCAATCTCTCCGTAATAAATATAGTGAAAATCATTTTCGGGATAACAATTATCAATAATATTCTTGTCGATAAATTCGTTAGGGTCAAACTTACCCTTTGCCACCTTACGACAGATAAGAACAAGCTGAGCCTCTTTAAAATAAGGCGCATTTTCATCAAAGCATGCAGTTAAGCCGCAGGCTTCTGTTTTATTTATATCCCTGCCGCTTTTTGAACCGCAAATGCCGTGAATCTGCTTTTTCATATCATCGGGGTAAAAACTCAGCGTAAAGTATCCCTCTTCATTAAGAAACTTTTCCGTATAACGCTGAGGACGGATGTAAACAGTCGCCATATCCATTCCCCAAAGCTCACCGATAGCACCCCATGACACGGTCATCATATTGTAGCTGTTTTCGTTTCCTGCCGTAACAAGTCCCCAGCGATTGCTGAGAAGTTCAACAACATTTTCCTTAATGTCCTTAACTGAAATTTCTTTAAACATAGTAATTACCAAGCCTTTCTGAAAATATTTGTAACATTTGAAAAGATGTCCCCGCCTCTATAGGGTGCGGGTGTCCAGTGGACACCTCTGCCAAAGGCAGAAGCACCGACCGAACCGAGAGGTGAGAAGCGGGTTTCACCTTTTTCTTAGGTGGGAGTCATAATCTCCCACCTGAGCGGGCTTCGCCCTTGACAAATGTTGATGTTCGGGCAAGGCCCTCGATTAAAAAATCGTTAACAAATTAAATTTTATTAAAAGCATAATATGAACAGTTAATTATATTCATAAATATTGGAATAAATTATTCGGTTTATTCAAATTCCTCCAAAAAGCTGTGTTCAATGCCTTTTTGCTTGTAGGATATAAAAGTGTCAAGCTTTACATTGTGGATTGATTTGAAAATATTATGCTCAATATCGGGGTTAACCTTTTTAAGTTGTGCTATAAGCTGCTTTATTTCCTGCCTTTTTGAATCGCCGATTCCATCGCCGGAATTTGTATAATCCTCAACAAATCGGCACGCACACTGAATAAATGTTAAATCATTGTAATTTTTCCAGTTTATAATTGCCCTTTCATTAACGCAGTAAAGGGGACGGATAAGCTCCATATCTGGGAAATTTGTGCTTTTAAGCTTCGGAAGCATTGCCTGAAGCTGAGAACCGTAAAACATACCCATAAGCGTAGTTTCGATTACATCGCTCATATGATGCCCAAGCGCAATTTTATTACAGCCGAGCTCCTGCGCTTTAGCGTAAAGGTGACCCCTTCTCATCCTTGCGCAAAGATAGCAAGGCGAACCGCCGACAGATGCTGTAACGTCAAAAATATTCGACTCGAAAATATTAACAGGTATTTCAAGCCTTTGGCAGTTATATTCAATCTGATGTCTGTTTTCGGGATTATAGCCGGGATCCATACAAATATATTCAAGCTCAAACTCAACGTCTGAAATTTTTTGCAGATGTTTCATACAAAGTGCAAGCAGGGCTGAATCCTTTCCGCCGCTCATACAAACGGCAATCCTGTCGCCGGGGAGTATAAGCTTATAATTTTTACATGCCTCAACAAACGGATTCCATATATCTTTTCTGTATGTTTTTATAATGCTTCGCTGAGCTTTTTGAGCAAAGGTTAATTCTCTTTTCATTTTATACTGTTTTGATTCTGTAAACCTTAACGCTGTGCTTCGGCAAAGTTACCGAAATAGCGTTGCCTTTTGTACGTTCGTCAGTCCATAAATCGTGAAGTTCATAGTTGCCGGCTTTTTTCATTTTAAGATATTTGTCCTGTACAATATCGTCGATTTCGCAGTGAACGCTCTTGTTTGACCCACCCCTATTAAGCGCACATACGGCTATATCGCCGTTAGCAAGCGGTCTTGCAATAATATCGACACAGCCGATTTTTTGGATAAGCTTTGCACTCCTGCCGAGTGTATCCTGGTCAATAGCGATTAGCTGCTTATTCGTAACGATTTTAAGAGCTGTATTGCCCTCAACCGGATGATTTCCGCCGTCAACAAATTTGCGAATATCATTTCCAAGCATAAGAGGCGCCGCCATCATACACCAAAGTGAAAAATGTGCTTTATTTTCATTTTCGGTCAGTTTTCCGTTTCCGACCTCAAGCATATCGGGGTCGTTCCATGCGCCCGGCTTTGAATACCGATACATTTTTATTGAGCGCCTATATATCGTGATTATACTTGTCCATTTAGGCATAATGTCGTGGGTGGTACGCCACATATTACCGGATTTTGCACCCCAAAGCCACGGGTGTGACGTGCCCCATTCGCAAATAGAAAATAAAATCGGCTTTTCCTCAATATTATTTATTTGCGCCCATTGCCGTGTAGCACGTTTTAATGCGTCGCCCATACGTTTGTACTGAACGTATGACGAGTCGGCAAGCGTCACTATAGGATTTTGCAAAACTATTTTATTTTCGCCCGAATTAAGCTCAACAATTACCTGAGCTCTGCCGTTATCGCTAAATCCCTTTGATGTTGGGAATATGATTTCATAAAGCTTGCCGTTTACAATAAGCTGTAAATACTGATTATGAGTTGAAAGAAGTTTTGTATAAACGATTGTAAAAACGTATTTGTCTTTAACGGGAACGTCAAGATTGAATGAAGCTGTTCCGGCAGAGTGATTTATAAATCCTATTGCTTTTCTTTCGGGACGCTTGTCAACCTTAACAACCTTTGCCCTGCCTGTAAATTTTGCATGACCTGGTAAAAGTTCGGCTTCAAAGCCGTTACTTTTGCTGACTATAATTTTTTCGATAGGCGGGCAGTTGCCGCTTAATCTTTTATTATGGCAAAAATCATATTTAAAAAATTCACAGCCCCAATATGCGAGTGTTTTTGCGTCAATCTCCTCGTTACCGAGAGAAGCCGGCAAATCCTCACACGTCAGCGTTCCGTTGGAGGAATACAGTCCGACTTTTAGTCCGAGCCTGTTAATATCCTTTATAAGCTCGGGAATACCACGTGGAAAATTTTGCAAATCTCCCTGAAGTTTGCCGTCGGAATCACGCAAATCGCTTTGCCAGCAGTCGTCAAGATTTATATATTCATAGCCCGCATCCGCAAGACCGCTGTCTCTCATAGCTTTAGCAGTTTGCAAAATCAAATCCTGATCTATATGGTTGCGAAAGGCGTTCCAGCTTGACCAGCCCATAGGCGGAGTTTGAGCAACGTCGTTGCCATAGTCGCTCTCATCTTCGATATTCATAGTTATTTTGGTTGGTTTTATAAACTTTTTTAAAGCGCATAAAGGGCATTTTCCGTTGACCTTCATATTGAGCATCCAGGAAATAAAAAGAACAATCAATATTGCAATAACAGCTATTAAAATAATCAAGAATACCATATTATACCAATCCTATCTCTTTAAACAGTTCAAGCTCTTCCTTAGCCTGAACCGCCGTGTTTTCATCACTCAGCGTCTGAACAGCGTGTATTACGTGCTTTCGTCGGTTTTTAAAATTATAGTAAAAACGGTAGCACCACGCATACGGCAAAAGCCACGGGCGACCGTCAATAAATCGAATGTAGGGTATACCTCTTAATTTTTCGTAAGAGGGAAAAGCAAGGCGAAGCCTCAGCATAAAAGGCGAAATTCTTTTGCCCTGTTCCATATCTTTTCGTGTGATAGCAGCGCTTGTTGCGTTTCTCATAGTGCCGAAAGCACCACAGTCCATAAGGTAACGCTGTACCTTTTTTGTATCTTCAACAGAATTTTTGCCGACGCCAAACCATTCAAAACAGACGGAAAGAATTACATCCGCAAATTTTGTAAGATTGATTTCGGCTAATATATCGAATACCTTTTCTAAATCAATATCCTTTTCCTTGAGCATTACGGCAAGGTCGAGAACAAGCTTTATTCCAGCACCGTAAAATTTAAAATGATGCGCCGTGTGCGCAATTAGATATGCAAAATTATAATTGTCGTCAAGCGTACCGCAGAAATTGTCAAAATCAGCATTGTCAAACGGATTTGTAAAAGCATTATCCCCAAGGTCGCTGACTATTCTCGTGTGAACCTCAACAAGTACGCCTTTTTTTGTAAAATTGTGAACAGGGCCGTTTTGAGCCGTGCAGGTATATCCCGATTTAATCAAAGCTTTTTTAACTTTTTTAGAATCGTCAGACTTTATCAGAACGTCTATATCGCCCATTAAGCGACTTTCGGGCACAGGGTAGAGTTCTTTAAGCACAGAGCCTTTAAAAAGAATATAGGGCGTCTCACAGGACGTGAGAACACTCTTCAAGTCGTTTATACATTCTTTTTGACATTCGTACACGTATACGCTGTCGTAAAACTTGTCCTGAAACGCTTTTTTATATTCAGTTGGAATTTTGGAATCGTCCTTTGCAGCGTTCAATGCGCAGTGGCAAATTGCAATCAAATTATGTTCTTTTGCAAGTTTAAAGAAAAGTTTCCAGTTTAAATCATTCGGAATATCAACTTGCTCGCCGAACAGGTATGCTTTGCAAAGACTGATTAAAAATTTTTCTTCTTTGTTCATCAAAATATAACCGCCCCGAAAATAAGGCTTAAAATTGTAATAATAAGACCCGCAATGAAAACGCCTACAGCAATAACGCCGAAACTTTTTTTCTTGTCAAGATGCAGCAGGGAAGCGAGCAGCGCTCCCGTCCAGCCGCCTGTACCGGGCAGTGGAATCGCAACAAACAAAAGCAGTCCCCAAACGCCGTACTTGTCAATTTTATCACGTTTTTTCAGCGTTTTATCCTCAAGCCAAAAAACAATATTGCGAAGACCGGGAACTTTTTTCAGTACCTCAAATATCCAGTTAATCAGCAGCAGAATAAAAGGAATAGGCAAAATATTACCTATAAAGCTTATTATAAATCCAACAAACGGATTCATCTCAAGCAGCACAATAGCTGTAAACATACCAAGCCTGCACTCAAGAATAGGGCATACCGATATAAGAAAAACAACAAGCCAGTCGGGTATTCCGTGAGCTGTTAAAAACTCCTGTATGGTACGGCAAATTTCCTGCATAAGGTTTCTCCTTAATTTCTTAATTAGATGTATTTGTTCTTTTTTAAAAATTCATTTGCAGCAATGAGAATTTTTTTGTCATTTTGAAATTTGAGATGACGCATGGCTTTAGAAAAGGGAAGCCATATGTAATCTTCAATCTCGTTTTCCTGAATAACAGTTTCGGTGTCATCGGTCGTAGCTACAAATATAGAGACGTGCTTATCAACCGTATGATGAATTTTATATTTTGAAATCTTTTCAAATCCATAGTGAATTTTGATGTGAATTCCGGTTTCTTCAAGTACTTCTCGCATTGCTGCTTGTTTTTTGGTTTCGCCCATCTCCAAATGACCTTTTGGGAAACCCCAGTGAGATGAACGCTTATTTTTAATTATAAGAAAGTATGTAACATTGTCAGGCTTGCGGTAAACTACAGCACCGCAGCTGCTTTCATATAAACATTTGAGTTTGTATTTTGGAAAATCTTTTTCAATATCAATATATTTCAAGATGTCGATATTTATGTATCTCGTGTTTTTGGGAGCTATTATCCATATTTTATCGTTTTTGCAGTTTTGCGGAATCATAACCGCAATTACCATACCGTTAAATTTTCTAACAGGATGATTGATACCAAGAATAAAGGCGTGTTCAAAATTTATTTTACCACGAAATAATGCGAAATTCAGCGGATATGTATATCCCGCCTCATCGGTAAAGCCGATTGGTTTAACAACTTTGGCTTCAACACATTCTCCAAGCATTAAATCACCACCAATCATTGTATACACAATATATTATATAAAATTTGTCCTGATAATACAAGACAATTATCAGGACAAATTTGATATATATTTGATATAAGCATTATAAGTCTTTTTGTTATTCGTTAAAAACAGCACACCTTTTAGACGGTGTGCTGTGTGAGATGTCAAAGGTTTTATTTAATTTCGCAAATCCAGCCCTCGGGAGCTTCAATTCTGCCCATTTGGATACCTGTAAGTGTATCATAAAGCTGCTTTGTAATTTCACCCATTTCGTCCATACCGCTCGGCAGGCAAATTTCATTGTCGTGGTCAACGATTTTTCCGACAGGGGAGATAACGGCGGCAGTACCGCAAAGGCCGCATTCTTTCATATCTTTTAATTCGTCAAAGTAAACCTCTCTGTGTTCAACCTCAAGACCAAGATATTTTTCCGCAACAACCATAAGCGAACGGCGTGTGATTGAAGGGAGAATACTGTCTGACTTAGGCGTTACAACCTTATTGTCTTTAGTGATGAAAAGAAAGTTTGCACCGCCTGTTTCCTCAACCTTTGTACGGCTTGCAGGGTCAAGGTACATATTTTCATCAAAGCCCTTGTTATGTGCGTCAACAATATTTCTAAGTGACATTGCATAGTTAAGACCGGCTTTAATATGACCTGTTCCGTGAGGTGCGGCACGGTCATAATCGCATACACGGATTGTAAGAGGTTTTGCACCGCCCTTGAAATAAGGGCCTACAGGGGTAGTAAAAATTCTGAATTGATATTCATCAGCCGGCTTAACTCCGATAACAGAGTTGCTTCCGAACATAAACGGACGAATATAAAGCGTTGCACCGCTGCCGTAAGGAGGAACCCAAGCCTCGTTTGCTTTTACAACAGCTTTTACAGCATCAACAAACTTTTCCTCAGGGAATACTGGCATTTCAAGCTCACGGCAGGAATCAGCCATACGAGATGCGTTAAGGTCGGGGCGGAAACATACCGTCCTGCCGTCCTCTGTAGTATATGCCTTAAGTCCCTCAAAGCAAGTTTGAGCATACTGAAGAACACAAGCGCACTCGCTCATAGTAATGTTAGCATCAGATGTAAGTTCACCGTCATCCCATTTGCCGTCTTTGTAGTTTGCAACGAATCTTGCGTCAGTCGGCATATAGCTAAAGCCAAGGTTTGACCAGTCAATGTTTTTCTTTTCCATTATTAGCACTCCTTCAAAAATTTATGTGTATTTTAAAAGACATTCCACTCGACATCAGAGCGGATTATTCTTTCAGACAAAATTGTAACATCAACAATATCCAATAAAAATATTTTAAATTGTCTATGAATAAAATTATATCACTTAAATATATTTTTTCAACTGCTTTTGCCAAATTTTTAAAATTATCTGAATTTATCGAAAAAAAGGATGCCCCACTTTTGTGGAGCATCCCGTTGTTACTTCATAACTTTTAAGTTAAGTGTTTGAAGTATTTATTCGATTAACTATTAACCGCCTAATGTCTGGAGCAGGTCAACCAAATCGAAGATTACCTCATCGGTGTCGCCTATAAGCATTCCAAGTATTTCATTGATCATATCTGCAACGCTGTCGCTTACATCACCGAGCAAACCTGCAATAAGGTCGTTAATCACATCGAAGTTATCGCCTGCGTTTATAGTATCAACCAGATACCTGAGAACTGCAATCAGTGTTTCTGATACATCGCCCACAACATAAATTCTTGAGCCGTAGGTTGCCGCCTGTGAAGCATCAATGTATGTTTCACCATGGCTTGCAAGTTGTAACCAGTCAACGTCATTGAGCGTAAGTCCAAGCGATACATCACCAATCTCAATAAGACCAAGAATGTTGTTGATAAGAGGAATGATAGCGTCTCCGCCAAGGAGTGGCTTGAGAGTTGCATTCAAATCATAAAGGTCAAGTGAGAAGTTTGTTATGCCGATTTGAGCAAGAAGACTGTCAAGGTCAACGTCAAGTGCCTCTAACAATACGTCAAGAAGGTCGTTGAGGTCAACTACAGGCTCAATTGCATCAATAAGTGCTGATACAGGAGTGAGAAGATTATCAATAATCTGGCAAAGTCCGTCGTTACCGATGAACAGTGCAAGGTTTGGAATAATTTCTGCCAAAACTTGGATAGGAGCTGCAAGAAGATCTTCAACCCAATCCCAAAGCGGATTGATAATATCAAGGAGAATAGCGTCATATTCTTCGTTAATATCTTCTCTGTACTGATACTGAGTCTTAATGTTATACATACTGAATGCTTCCATAAGAGGAACGATTGATGATGTATAACCGTTAGAGCCCGGAAGTCTTACGATGTCAAACAATCCGAGACTTGCATCATTAAGAAGCACATCAAGTACGCCATACATAGGACGAAGTACAGCAACGAGTGCGTGGAAGAAGCTGTCTCTGTCGGTAACGCCCCACTTGAGTGAGTCTTTATCTACATTGCTCCAAGAGCCGGCAGCCGAAATTACTGACGCCGCACTGCTGTATGTCTGACCGTAATCCTCATCAACAAGAAGTGCCGCAACATTATCTGTTGAGAAGTCAATGTCGGTCATTGCAAGTAAATCTGTAAGCGTCATGCTGTCGCTAATGCTTACGCCTTCTATAGCACTGTAAAGACCTACTGTAAGTGAGCTGATAATGTCGTCTGTGAACAGAGCCTCACTTACAAGACCGTTAAGGTCTATCAAACCAACGATAAGACCGTCAAGCATTGGAGCCAGGTTTGTAAGGAAGTCAGTATCCATATTGTCAGGATAAACGAACTCATATGTGCCTGTTTCGTATCCTGTGTAATCCCAGAATGCGTTTGTAGGTTCATTTGTCAGGAAGTAGAAGATTGCAAGTACGATTGCATCAGGTGTTGATATGCTTAGAGTATTGAATATACTCTTTATAATCGCTGAAAGCATATCGCTGTTTGCAATAGCATCTATTGAACAAAGCAAATCCTTAATTGCGCCTGCGTTATTTACAATAGTCTTTGCAAGGTAACGAAGAACCGCTATAAGAACTTCACCACGGTCAGCGATGACTTCTTTATTTGTAAATGTTCCCTCTGCATTTTCAGCCTTTGAGCTTGATGTTACCACATCACCGTGAGCGGCGATTGTAGACCATTCAAAGTCAGGAAGCTTAATGCCTGTGCTCTTGAGAAGAGAGTTGATAAGAGGAAGAAGAATATCCTGAATGTTGCAGGAGCTTAAATCAGTTAACTGAAGGTTGAGTGTTGTTTCAATACCGAGAGCATCGGTGATTAAAGTACCAAGGTCTTTGCCGAGTGCAATCTCTAAGATTTCGTCAATATCTACACCGTCAGCCTTCATATCTCTGAGAAGCTCTGTAACAGGTGAAAGAAGATTGTCAACAAACTGTCCTACACCGTTGTTTTCAAGGAAGTATGCAACATTAGGAAGGACAGATGCGATTGTGTCAAACGGTGCTTCAAGAACATCGTCAACGAAGCTTACGACAGGATTAAGTACATCAAGAAGTACATTATCCTTTGCTTTCTTGCAGTCAGAAACATACTGGTCGTAAGTTCTGATTTCACTGCTGTCAACCTGGAAGGCGTCAAGCAGAGGAATGATTGCGCTTTCATAAGCGTTTGAACCGTAAAGGTTGAGTTTCTTGAGAGTATCAAGGTTTGCAAGGTCAAGACTAAATACCGTCTTCTTATTGCTCTTGATTTCAAGCAATCCATCGTTAAGAGCAACAGAATCTGTGTTGATTTCAAGACCTACAATAACATTGTAAAGCATCTCGCCGAGTTCAAGACTTGTGCCATTAAGGAACGGAGCAAGAATATCAATGAACGGACGAAGTATAGCAACGAATGCGTTAACAAAGCCTTGCTCTGCTTTAGCCGAGCCGTCTGTGAAGCCCCAGTTTACATCTGTAACCTTTGACCAGCTTGACTTAGAGCTGATTGCTTTAGCTGCTGATGAGTATGTTGCGCCATAGCTCTTGTCTGTAAGAAGTTTAGCAACACCCTTTGTTGAAACAGGAATGCCCAACATTTCAAGATAAGGAGCAATTGATTCGGTATCAAGAGCACCATAAAGCGTTGTTGCAAATGCTGTCAGCATATCGTTAGTGAAGAGTAAGTCGTTTACGAGACCTGAAAGGTCGGATGAGTCAACTACGTCTAAGCCTGCAAGAAGAGCAAATATTGCATTTACCATTTCATCAAGCTGATCTACCGCTTCGTCAGCTTCAGAAGCAGTGATTCCGTCAGGATATGAGAAGCTGATTGATTTTGAAATGTAATTCTTGTAAGCCCAGTAAACTTCGGTAGGTGACTGAGTAATATCTACAAGAGAGAATACAAGCGAAATAAGATCATCGGAATCAAGGTCGAAAATCAAATCAAGAATTTCTTTAAGCGTTCCTGTGTAGGAGCTGCCGATAAGAGATTTAATTGCGTCTGCGTTGTCAAGAACCGCATCGAGTACATATCTGAGAAGAGCAATGAGAACTTCGTTTGTATCGCCGTCAACATTAATTCTCTCCTTATTTAAGCCGGAACCTATATAATTCTTTACAGCACTTGTAGCGTTTTTATCTACATCGCCAAGGCTTGCAAGCTTGAACCAATTAATGTCGGGAAGCTCGATGCCTGTGCTTGAAAGAAGTGAATTGATAAGAGGAATAAGATTTTCCTGACCGATATAATCTCCAAGCAAACCATCAATATCCGAAAGGCTGAAGTCGTCCATATCAAGAAGCTCGCCTATAAGTTTGTCAACATCAAGTACAGGAACAATTTCCTCCATAAGTGCATAGATAGGAGTTAACAGATTTTCAACAAGCTGAATAATTCCGTCGTTTGCAATGTAGAGTGCAATGTTTGGAAGTCTTGAAGCAATTGAATCAATAGGAGTATCAATTATTTCCTCAACTAAATCTAATATAGGATCGATTATGTCGATAAGAACTGAGTCTATAGACTTATCTATATCTGATAGGTACTTCTTATATGATTTAATACCTGTGCATTGGAATGCCTCAAGAAGAGGAACGATTGCACTTTCATAAGCATTTGAACCGGCAATGTCAATTCCCTCAAGGATTGAAAGACTTCCGTCTGCAAGAAGAGCATCAAGAACGCCGTCAAACGGACGAAGTATAGCTACAAGTGCGTTTACAAACGTATCTCTGTCAGTTACGCCCCATGAAAGGCTGTCAAAGTCAACCTTGCTCCAGCTTGAAGCCTTTGCAATCTTCTTAGCAGCTTTCTTAAACTGCTTTGTTTCACCGTAGCTCGAATCCGTCAGGAGCGAAGCTACGCTGCTTGTATCAGTTGGAATTTCAAAAATATCAAGAATATCGCCAAGTGAAATTGAATCTGAAATTTTAACACTGTCGATATTTGTGTAAATAAGTTCCGCAAGAGTATTGATTAAATCGTCTGTGTAAAGATAATCAGATACTAATGAGTTCAAATCAAGCTCGCCGATAATTCCGTCTAAGAATGAAACGAGTTTGCTTACGGTTTCATCTGTTACACCGTCAGGATAACTGAAGGAGTAATTCTTTGTTACATAATCTGTGTAATCCCAGTAATCCTCAGTAGTCTCGCCGATGAAGAAGTAGTAGATAGCTGCTATAATCTGATCGGTTGAGTGAGTCTTAATCTGACCGATAACGTGGTTTACGATTGTAAGAAGAGTATCACTGTTCTTAATTGCGTCAATACTTGTAAGAAGTGAACCAATAGGTTTGATGTTATCCTTTAAAGCGTCGATAACGTAGCGAAGAACAACTATCAATGTTTTACCGTAGTCAACGTTCTTTAATTTCTTACCGGTTAACTTATTGCCGTTTGCATCTGTTGCCTTGCTTGTGTATGTCGTCTGCGTTCCAAGGGCGATAAGTGCAGTCCAGTCAATATCGCTTAACTGAATTGAGCTTAACGAAGAATCGTCGGATGAAGCAAATACAGTATTGATAATAGGAATAATTATATCCTCAATATTAGCGGTCGTAAGATCCGTTAGGTCAATAACAAGCTGTCCTTCATCCATACCGATAAGGCTGCCTACATAGTCACCAAGTGATGAGCCAAGCGCATCCTCAATAAGATTATTAAGATCAAGAGCTTCGGCTGCGTCATATATGATTTCTGTTATAGGAGCAAGGAGATTGCTGAGTGCCTGTGAAAGTCCGTGAGCATCAAGGTAAACTGCAATGTTTGGAAGGATTGTTGCAATAGTTTCAATCGGGTTTGAAACTATCTGATTAAGCAATGAATCACTTGATGAGCCCATAATCGGATTCAAAATATCAAGTAGCAGGTTATCCTTTGCAGATTTGACATCTGACTGGTATGTCTTATACGACTTGATACTTGAAGTTGTGCAACCAAATGCCTCAAGAAGAGGAATAATAGCACTGTTGTAGCCGTTTGTACCTTCAATCTTAAGATCTTTAAGGTCGGTTAATGACGAAAAGTCAATTTTAAGTGTTGAATTTAATGTGTATTTTCTGTCAGCGTCTTTTGCTTTGATTGTAAGAACGCCTTTAGACATCTTAATAACAAATTTTACTGTTGCATCGCTGATAGTAACTTCATAAGTTTCATTAAAGCTGAGAGAGTAAATCAAATCATAAAGCGTATCGTTAAGAGCAAGGGTGCCTTCGTTGAGGAATACCTCCAAAAGGTTATCAAACGGACGAAGGATTGCAACAAGTGCGTTTACAAAGCCTTCCTGCGAACCATCCTTGAAGCCCCAGTTCAGACTTGTAATATCTGACCATGACGAAGCTTTCTTAATTGTCTTAGCAGCTTTGCTGTAAGAAGTACCATAGCTTGTATCTGTAAGAAGTGCCGCAACATCTTTAGTAGATGTAGGAACTCCGATAGCAGCCATTATTTGTTTAACGGTATCGTTTGTATCAAGCGCACCGTAAAGTGCTGTTGCAAGAGATGTAAGAATGCTGTTTGTATATAAGTTTCCTTCAAGAATTTCCTCAAGCGTATCTCCGCCAAGGTCAAGACCAAGTGAACTTAAGAGCGGGAACAGATTATTGATTACAAGGTCAATATCCGTAACTGCCTCTTTAGCCATTGACTTTGAAATACCTGTAGGATAGGTGAAGTTTTCAACCTTTTCCTGAAGGTACTGTTCAAATGTCCAGTAAACGAGCGTCGGATTATCGGTTGCCTCAAGTACCCTATTAAGTATAGACAAGAGGTCTTTTGCCGTAATGCCGCTGTTCTTTATTGCGTCAATAATTTCGGTTACAAGGTCATTGTCAATCAACTCTGCAATCGCTGTGAGGTTGTCATTTTCAAGAACAACGTCAATCACATATTCCAATATTGCGACAAGAACATCTGCAGGAGAACTTGCATTGCTTAAATTATTCCAGTTAATTTCATCAAGAGTAATACCATAAGATGAAATGTAACTATTTATAATAGCAACAAGATTTGAGCCTGAAAGTGAAATATCGTTAATCTTAATGTTTGAAGCATCACTGTACTTAACAAAAATATCTTCATTCCACTCGTTAACTACCGTGGCAAACGTCGGCGACAGGTAATTAACTATGTTCGCTACGCCGGTTACTTCATCCGCAAGCGGACTGACCGCAGCCTCTATGATGGAAGAAATCGTTGCTCCGTTTGAATCATCAAGGATTCCTGCAAGACCGGTTATACTGTTAAGAAGAGTATTAACAGGTTGGTCAAGCAAAGCGTTAAGAAGGTCTGCAACAGGACGGATTATACCAAGAAGATATTCCTCCTGATTTGCCGAATATTCCTCAAGAGTGTCAACGTCAATGTCATTAGGAGTGCAAAGAGCGTCAAGTACCGGCATAACGATTGATTCATACCAGCCTGTATCTATCATAAGCACGCCTAAAATAGAAGTGATTACTCTGAGTGAAGATGCAAGGTTTTCATAGAAAGCGTCTTTATCGCCGTCTGTAATTCCCCAGTCAAGAGAAATTGTTACATCGCTTACCGAAGTGCCTTTTACCGCACTGTGCCAGCAGTCGAGAGAAGCAAGTTCTTTTTGTACGCTTTCATTGTCGCTGAGTCTGATTTGAACTGTGTCAGGTGAAATAAGTCCCTCAATGGCTTCAACAATCAGATTATACTCAGCCGTTTGTGAATCGCCAATATCATAGGTATCATAATAATCATCAAGAAGATATTCTACAATATCCTCAATGAATACGAATGTTTCAACAACTAATGTTGTAAGATTTTCATCTGTGTAAACATCAGTGTCAACAATATCTCCGTCTTCGTCAGCGGCAAACTGGCTGTCTCTGTCCTCTCCGTTGAGATAATAGAGATATTGATTAAGTAATCTTATAAGCTCGTTCGAGCAGTCTCTTCCGAGATAATTTGAAAGAGTTGAAACAATGCTTGCGAAGATATTATCAGCTTCATCAAATGTGTAATCGTTTAAGCTTGTATCTGAAAGAATAGATGAAAGCAATTCGTCTACATTATTGATAAGGTCTGTAACATTTTCAAGATCAGAGTCCGAATATCCGCTTGCACTCGCTGCAGCCGACGAGGATTTGGTGTCTGCATCTGCCGTTGTGGTGAATGCACTCAAAAGGGAAGCGGCGCTGATTGAAGTTGTACTGCTTTCCGAACTGCTGTCATCGGATGACGCAAGGTTAACTATTACCTCAATAAGCCTTGAAATATTTCCAATCAGGAAGTAAGCATTGTCTTTATTAAGACCGATAAATCCATTGCTTTGTTCTTCAAATGTGAATGAATATTCGCTTTCACGTGTGATTTGGAAAACGCCGTTTAAAATATCGGTTAAAACGCTTTCTTCAGTAAATCCGCCGAGAGCATTCAGTAAGCCGGAAATAATCGGAATTTCACTCGAAAGCTTATTGTCTGTAGCAAAGACATTGTTTAAAAGACTTAAAATTGGATTGATCCAGTCGTTTACAAAGATGTCTGCAAAGCAGTCGAAAATATCATATTTTCTGTCTGCATCATCGCTGTCTACATATGATTTGAAGTTTTCAAGCGAAGTGTTTACGACAGAGTTGTAATCGTTCGTTACAATCTTTCCGTCATAGCAGTAAGTCCATAAATCTGTGTCGTTGCCGTACTTTTCTGCGGCAAGGTCTTCCATAATGTCAAAGAGCTGAGGAATTGCAACGAAGAGGTTGTTTAATCCGGAGCCGAGAACATTACCGCTGGTGTCATATCTCTTTTGATTTCTGTATTCAGGTGTATTGACAAATTCGTCAACTGCCTGAGTGAAGAAATCTGCAAGCTCAACAATGATTTCATATAAGCCTTTGCCTGTTGTTTCACTGCCGAGTGAATCAATAAGCATATCTTCAAGATCTGATATTTCTGCATCACGAAGTGCAAGGTCGGCAATATATATACCTGTAAGTACGGGTACATCTGATTCGTATGTCATATAATATGTAAATACGGAATCGGGATAATTTGCAAGAAGTTCTTTCAAATCGGTGCTTGATTCGCCCTGATAAGTAAATGTTGCTGTACCGTCGTCATTATCTGTTCTGGTAAGCTCGTTTCCGTCAGCGTCTTTAACTGTATAATGCTTAGGATCTGATGTGTCAACATCGCTTGCCGCAACTTCTTTTGTAACTAATTTGGTACCGCTAAGTTCTTTTACTTCAACTGTGCCGAGGTCATAGTATTCAATACCTGCTGCGTCAGCACCTTCCTGAAGCCAATGAAGAAGATCAGGGAGCATTTCGTTAAGATCCCAATAAAGCTGACCTATACCGATATACGAGCCTGCATCAAGAGTATATTCGGTTATAAGTGAACTGTTCAGTACATTATAAAGGAATTTATTATACTGGTCGTCGTCATCGGTTAAAAGCAGCGGTTCCAGAAGTTCATCAACCAAAACCATAAGAGCGGGTAACAGTTCAACGATCGTTCCTACAGGGGATTCAATAAGTCTGAGCCAAACATCATCAAGTGCTGTAATGAGGTCAATGTTAGATGTCATAAGGCTGTTGATAAGACCCTCAATAGTAGTAGAGCCAAACTCCATAGCCAAATAGTATGTGATTAAATCGCTAAGCTCAAAGTTAAGTATCTCAGCGCCGATTTCGCCTGTAAAGTCATAATCACCGAAGAGAATTTCAATCTGCTCATCGCTGAGTGTAACCTCAAGAGAAGTATCAACGGTGCTTTCGATATATGAGGTCACATCAATAAGAATTGTCTGAGCTGAAACGTCGTCCCTTACAGTAGGTGTAATATCAAGCAGATCGCAAGCGATTTTGCTGTAAGCATACTCCTCTGCACTTGCAAAGTAACTGTTAATCGTACCGCTTTCAATATTACCGTCCTCGTCACGACCGTTTACAGAACCGATTATGTAGCTGTAATCCTCGTAGTTAACAGTGGGAACGCCGTTGCTGTCATATATGAAATTGCCTTCATCGTCTTTGAGGTAAATGCTGTCTTGATTAGCTTGCAATAAAGGATGGAGCGCATTCCAAAGAGAAATTCTGTAGTTTCTACTGGTTGAATTTACATTGTAATTACCGTAAACAAGCTCCAGATAATCCGCAACAGCCGTATCCTTTAATACGTCCGGAAGTGTAAGTGAAAATTCATCCAGGCCACTGACAGCAAGCTTTAATGAACACGTAGTTCCGCTGAAATATTCAGCCGCACGTGTTGCTTCATAACCGCTGACTTTCATATATGCTGATGCTATGGCAAGGTTGGAAATTTCGGACTCGTCAAGCACGCAATCCTCAGTACCCCAGCCTTCCGGCATATAGTCGTCAACGAGCTGTTCAAAAGCTTCCGCTGATTCAACATCGCCGTCAACAACAGTCATTCCGATTATGGCTTCTTTATAATAATTTTCGTCCATAACCTCTATAAATATATAGTTCATAAATAGAGGTGCAAAATATGATTCAAGTTCTTCAGCACTTTCAAAACCGTAATCAGCATAAAGCATTTCACAGAGTTCATCAAACGAAATGCCGCCCATAGCCTGAGCATAGGCTTTGCCTGTAATTTCTACAAAGTTTTGAGGTGTGATTCCCTGCATATCGTATGAGACTTCACCGTCGCCGAAGAAGTCCGCTTCGCCTACAAAATCGACTGACGTTGCACCACCGTGGATTATGTAGTTGTAATACTTGTACATAACGCCTGTGTTAGAACCCATACCGTAGAAGTAATACACAATTCCGGCAAAGCTGTCGATAGTAATATCTTCCTCGGGAATGCCATATTCACGAAGCTTTGAATTGAAAGTAGGATAGAGATTTTCAAAAAATGCTTCATCCTCTTCGCTCATATTGAAGTCAAACTTTTCAAGAGTGTACAAACCGGAATCTTTCCAAGTCAGTCCATTGATGTCTTCATATGCATCATTAAAAAGTTCGCCGTATTCGTTGATCTTATCCTCAACCGAAGTTGCCAGCTCTGAAAGCGGATAGAGTGCTTCATACCATTCCGCAAGCTGATCTCTCTGCTCGGACGTGAGCGGGTTATCAACTTTTTTGCCCTCGGTGTTGGTAATTTTCGCTTCTTTGTACTTTTCACAAAGAGTAACAATTGTATAATATGACATTGTTGTGTCGCCGTCATAATCGTAGTCCTCTTTGTTCAAATAGTCAAACAAACTGTCGGCAATGTCTTCTCCGTAGTAATCATCTACGAATTTGCTTTGGCTTGTGCCGAACAGTTCGAGCAGAGTAGGCTGCAATACGTAAAGTACATCGGAAATAGTTGCCTCATCGGCAATTTCCTCCTTTTCCGCATCGGTAAGCTCACTCGCTGTCTTACCCATTTCTTTAGCATATTTCTCATAGACAAGATTGCCTAAGGAATCTATGCTGAGAAGAATCGACGGCAGGTATTCACTTGCCAAGTCGTCAAGAGTGTCAAAAGCGTCGTCCGCTTCGACCGAGGTGTTCCATATGCTGTTGCTGTTGTCTTGGGCAAAAGCCGTAAAGCCGACAGAGCACGTGGTAACAACCATTACTACAGCTAAGAAAAAGCTGAGTAGTTTTTTGCTCGTTCTCATAAATCTCTCTCCCTTACATATGATTTAACGAACTTGTCGTCAGTTGTACGCATATATTGTATACAAATGCACTTTGTTCACAATTTAGACACAAACTGTTGTGTTTAACGGTGCAAATTTGTATGAAAAAATAGACGCACGTACGAACAAATACAATTTATTTATAACAAATAATAAACAATAAGTCAATACCTTTTTTGAAAATTTTGAACAAATTGTGAA
>JAJBVC010000139.1 GCA_020860025.1 Clostridiales bacterium
ATATTGTGGTAGAAATTTTTGAAAGTGTGATTTTATCTATGAAAAAAATAGCGAGTATACTTTTAAGCGTACTTATGATATGTACGGTTTTCACAGGATGTTCGGGCACCAATGCCGAAATGACGGAGGAAAATGTGCAGGCAACAGTTGATGCGGCGATTGAAGCGTTAAGGAATTTTGACACAGACGCTCTTGATAAATATGTTGACTCGTCAACGCTTTCTGTCATTTTAACTTATGCCGAAAATCATGACCAGTTTGTTGAACTCGGCAAGGCGATATTTGCAAATCTTGAATTTGAAACAACGGAAATTGACCTTGATAACGCAACTGTTACGCTTTCCGTTAAAAATAAAGATTTATATCAGGTTGCGTCGGCTTTTGCAAGCGATTTAAAAGAGACCTATTCAACGCTGAAGCTTTTACAAAAGCTTAATGACGAGACGTTTCTTGACTCTAAGCTTTCCGCTTTGTGCGAAGATATTGACGAGGCTGATTTTGACGACACTCCGACAGAAATCACATTAAGCATTACTCAGGAGAAGAAAAATCTTGTTCTCTCGTTTGACGAAACGGCAGAAAATGCAGTTTCGGGCGGCGCACTTACGGCTATTAAAGAAATATACAGCTGATATTTATTTTAAAAAGTAGGTGACATCGGCGCCTTTTTGTGGTAAAATACCATTCGGTTTATTTTTATTGAGACTATTAAGACTTTTTTGAGGTGTAAATATATGGCAAACAAATTTGTAACCACCATTTTCGGTGATTATTCAAAAAGAGAGGTTAAAAGGGTAAAGAAAACTTCAGACAAGGTTCTTGCACTTGAGGAAAAGTATCAGCCTATGAGCGACAAGGAGCTTTCCTCTCAGACTGAAATACTTAAAGGCCGTCTCGCAAACGGTGAAACTCTTGACGATATTCTTCCCGACGCCTTTGCCGTATGCCGTGAGGCTGCGTGGCGTGTTTTGGGAATGAAGCATTTTGAGGTGCAGATTATCGGCGGTATCGTTCTTCACCAGGGACGAATTGCGGAAATGAAAACAGGTGAAGGTAAAACGCTTGTTGCAACTCTTCCGGCTTATCTTAACGCTTTGACGGGCGAGGGCGTTCATATCGTAACGGTCAACGACTATCTTGCAAAGCGTGACTCGGAATGGATGGGCAAGCTTTATCGTTTCTTAAATCTTAAAGTCGGCTTGATTATTCACGAAAAGAACAATCAGCAAAGGCAGGAAGCGTATAACGCAGACATCACCTACGGCACTAATAATGAAATGGGCTTTGACTATCTTCGTGACAATATGGTTCAGTACAAGGAACAAAAGGTTCAGCGTGGCCATAAATTCGCTATCGTTGACGAGGTTGACTCAATTCTTATTGATGAGGCTCGAACTCCTCTTATCATAAGCGGTAAAGGCGAGCAGTCAACAGATTTGTACCGCCAGGCTAACGCATTTGCCCATACGCTTAAAATGGTCAAGGTTGCCAAAATGGATGAAAAGCAGGATACCGAATCGACATACGACGGCGACTACGTTGTTGACGAAAAGGCTAAGACGGCAACGCTTACTCAAGACGGTGTTAAAAAAGCTGAAGCTTACTTTAACGTAGAAAATCTTATGGAGATGGAAAACAGCACTCTCCTGCACCATATCAATCAGGCTATCAAGGCAAACGGTGTAATGCGCCGTGATATTGACTATGTTGTTGCTGACGGTCAGGTTAAAATCGTTGACGAATTTACAGGTCGTATTATGGAGGGCAGACGTTACAACGAGGGTCTGCACCAGGCTATTGAGGCAAAAGAGGGCGTTAAGGTTGAGCACGAGAGCAAAACTCTTGCGACAATCACGTTCCAAAACTATTTCCGTCTTTACGGCAAGCTGTCGGGTATGACAGGTACAGCGTCTACAGAAACTCAGGAATTTAACGAAATTTACAAGCTCGACGTTGTTGAAATTCCGACTAACAAACCGCTTGCGAGAATTGACCATCCAGACGTTATTTTCCAAACAGAGAGAGGCAAATTCAATAACGTAATCGAGCAGATTAAAAAATGCCACGAAAAAGGACAGCCTGTTCTTGTCGGCACAATCAGCATTGAAAAGAGCGAACTCCTCTCAAAAATGCTTAAAAAAGCCAAGATTACTCATAACGTACTTAACGCTAAAAATCACGAACGTGAAGCAGAAATTATTGCTCAGGCAGGTAAGTTCGGCGCAGTAACAATCGCTACAAATATGGCAGGTCGTGGTACCGATATTATGCTTGGCGGTAACGCTGAATATCTTGCAAAAGCCGAAATGCGCAGAATGCAGTATACAGACGAGCTTATTGCCGAGGCTACAGGCTTTGCCGAAACAGATAATGAAGAAATACTTGAAGCGAGAAAGACTTTCCAGGAATTAGAAGCAAAATACAAGGGCGAAATTCAGGAAGAGGCTGACAAGGTAAGAGAAGCCGGCGGTCTGTTCATTCTCGGCACTGAGCGTCACGATTCAAGACGTATCGACAATCAGTTAAGAGGTCGTTCGGGTCGTCAGGGCGACCCCGGTGAAAGTCAGTTCTACCTTTCGCTTGAGGACGATTTGATGCGTCTTTTCGGCGGAGAAAGAATGCAAAGTATGATGTCACGTCTGACCGAAGATGAGAATTTGCCTATCGAATCAAAGATGATAACAAGAACTGTTGAATCATCACAGAAAAAGGTTGAGGGCAGGAACTTCGGCATACGTAAAAACGTGCTTCAATACGACGACGTTATGAACCGTCAGAGAGAGCTTATTTACGACCAGAGAAATCAGGTGCTTGACGGCATTGATTTGACAAGCAAAATTGCTTCTATGCTCGATACAAACATTGAAGAAAATGTTAAAAATTATCTTGCCGGCGACAATAAAGCCGATTGGAACGTAACGGGACTCAGAGAAAAATACAAGGGTTGGCTTACTACGGACGAAGATTTTGACGACCCCGATTTAATTTCTGTTGAGGGCACTATAGAAATGCTTACCGACAGAGGTCACAAGTGCCTTGACGAAAAACGTGCAATGCTCGGCGATGAGATGTATTCCGAATTTGAGAGAATGGTGCTTTTGCGTAATGTTGACTCGCTTTGGATGGATCACATTGACGCTATGGACGACCTTAAACAAGGTATTCACCTCAGAGCGTACGCTCAGCAAGACCCTGTTGTTGCGTTTCGTATGGAATCGTACGATATGTTTGATGAAATGACGGCTACAATCCGTGAAAATACAGTTCGTATGATGCTTACAATTATGCCTCGCCGTCGTGAAGACGTAGAGCGTAAGGCTGTGGCAAAGGTTACGGCAACATCATCGGGCGGCGGAGATAACACGGTTAAAGCCACTCCCGTTCGTAAGGGAAATAAAATCGGGCCGAATGACCCGTGTCCGTGCGGCAGCGGTAAGAAGTACAAAAAATGCTGCGGCGCCCCGGGTAAGGATGTAAACTGATCTATTCGTTTTAATTTAAAATTTCTATACAACTACACTGACAGATGTTGAGAAAGTAGTCAGAATTAAGCCTTTTGGGAGGATTGCTGTACATTGGTACTGTTTCCGAGCAAAAGGCTTAAAACGCTCAAAGTGCCGAGAAAATTTATTTCTCGGCACTTTTATATTGTTGTTGTAATAAGATGACTTTTTTGTTATTAAAAGATAAAAGTAAAGAAAGTTGCTTCTATTTTTACCGCCTGAGCGTGGTTATGACTGCTTCATCGACAGACTGAAAAGGGGACTGTAAAAGCCTCCTTTTTAATATTCGTTTCTTGAGAGAATGAACAGTTTTAAGCAAACTGTTGATTTAAGAGAGAAATAATGATAAAATCAAATTATGAACTACTTTAAAATTGGTGGGTAACGGCGATGAATGAAGATAAAATTTCTGTAATTGTTCCGATATATAACTGTGAGCAATATATTGAACGGTGCGTAAAAAGCATTATAAATCAAAGCTATAAAAATATAGAAATTATATTGGTAGATGATGGCTCGACCGATGCTTCACCCAAAATTTGCGATAGTTTCGCACAAAAAGACAGCCGAGTAAAAGTTATTCATAAAAGCAACAGCGGTGTGGCTCATTCAAGGGAATGCGGCGTTTTACAGTCGAGCGGTGATTACATTACGTTTGTTGACAGTGATGACTGGATTAAAAGCGATATGCTCGAACATCTTTACAGATTGATTAAATCAGGTGATTATCGGATTGCATCGTGTGATTATGAACTTAAATTTGATGAAAATATACTTGATGAGAATACGCCCGTAAAAACGGTTGAACTTGATTTTTGCGATATGATAAAGTATCTTTTTGATTATTCTCTTTGGTCAATATGGGCAAAGCTTTATAAAAGAGATTTGTATTTTAAAGCCGAAAAGCCAAAAGAGAAATTGACTGTAGGAGAGGATCTTCTTCAAAATTATTTTATTTTTAAAATGACAGATAAAATGATAGTTTCAAACAAAAAGGGATATATTTATTTTCGTCATAAGGGTTCTGTAATGGCAAAGGATGTTGACATTGACAGGCTTAACAATCAACTTAAATCATATCGGATTATATATAATGATTTTGATAAAAATTCACCTGCCTTTCCTTATCAGGCAGCAAACAGAATTTTAAATGATTTTAATTTGCTGAATACGTCAATTATACAAAATGCGGGAAGTGACTGTATA
>JAJBVC010000147.1 GCA_020860025.1 Clostridiales bacterium
TATCTATACCGTCGGCATTTGCGACATTTCGATTATTATTGATTATAAAATCGTTTATAAAAACACGATTGCAGTTTACAAGCTTAAACGTCCAGTAAGCGCTGTTTTCAATAATAAAATTTTCAGCTTTGATATTACTGCAATTTTTAAAGCAAACCGGGCCACCGTATTTACTCGGATGAGCAAAACGAAGCTGCGAACGATAATTTTTTCGCATTTCGATAACATCTATATAATCAGCCTGATTAGTGTTGTTTTTCTCCATAACAGGCTTTCTGCCAAAAAGATGGCCGTTTCCCTTAAGCTTTCCGCCGCCTGTCAATGTAATATTCTCTGCATTTTCGGCATATAAAATCGATTTATGTTCGCTGTATCCGTTACCGCTCTCGTTAGCTGAAATTGCAGAACCGAAAGAGATAAAAAGAGTAACATTGGATTTAAGCACAACAGTGGTTGAAATGTAATCGCCACCGTCTACCAAAACAATTCCCGCAGACTTACTTGCCTCATCAACAGCACGCTGAATAAAAACAGCATTATCGCCGTTTGCCGTGCTTGCACCGTAGGAACGTATATCAAAAACATTTTGAGCAGGAATTTCCTGAATTTTTACATAATCATCCTGCGGGTAATAAGATGAAAAGTCATATTCTCTGACCTCGGTATAAGGTTGTCCGTCAGTTACACGCAAATCCTTGCCGAAAAAAAGTGTATTGAGTTTATCTATACAATTTCTTTTTCCTTTTGTCATAACAGTTTCCTCAAAATCGAATTTGCCATACCTATATATTATACCAAAAAAGTTATATAAAGTAAATACTGTTAATTATGTTAAATATATAGTATAATAAAGTTACAGGAAAACTTGATTTTTCGTGAAAGGATTGATATTATGATTAAAATTACCGCACGTGGATTTGAACTTAAACAAGGAACGAAAGACGGAATTGATAAGGAGCTTAAAAGAATTGAGAAAATGCTTCCCGAATCGGCTTCCTTTGATGTAACTCTTACTAAGGTAAAAGATGGTTACAAATGTGATATTACAGTTATTAACGTTGGCTCATTTATAAGAGGAGAGGCTGAAGCCGAAAGAATTGAGCCTGTTGTCGATATGGCTGTTGATGATTTAAAAAGAAAAATCCGAAAGCTTAAAACTTATTTTGTCGGCAAAAAAAGAAAGGGCGCTATTGATGAAATAGCAGACGCTTTTGCACCTCTTGAGGAAGATGTTACGATGGAGGACTTCGATCAGTTTGACAGTTCTTCCGTTGAAATAAAGAGGAAAAAGGTTATTAATCTTCAGATGATGACCGACGATGAGGCTATTGTACAAATGGAAATGCTTGGTCACAGCTTTTTCGTTTATCTTGGCGTTGACGGTCAAACAAAAGTAATCTATCAGCGTGGTAAGGGCTACGGACTTCTCGTTTGCGAATAAGACGTAAAATCATAACCGGGGATGCTTTAAATTTTAGCGAGGCATCCCCGATTTATCTGTCATTTATTTACTGACTTTAACTAAAATATATTTAGCGAAACATACCAAATAAAAATGCTTGGATAAAACTTAATAATTCACGGAAAATGATATTGAATCAAAATATATAAGTTTGTTCATTTTTACTCGGTCTTATAATTTTACGGTATTTGTATTTTAGTTTTATGCTTTATCAACTTTCTAATCGGTGTTTGTGTCTTTTAACTTCTCCCACTCGGTTAAAAAGTCATCATAACTATCTGTGAAATAAAAATCGGAGCCGTTATTATATGAAAAGAAATAATAATATTCGGTATCATTATGATTAACAACTGCGTCGATATTTTCAACGCCCGGATTACAGATAGGCCCGCTTGGCAGAGCAGCGCACTTATATGTATTATAAGATGTGACAATATCATCATCAAATCCGGCGGAACGAAGCAGATTGCCGTAATCTATCGTAACGTCAGACTGAAGCTGAATTGAACTGTTAAGCCTGTTTATAAATACTGATGCAATATTTTGAGCGACGCCATCGCCGAGCGTTTCCTTTTCAACGATAGACGCAAGAGTTATAAGCTCATAAAGCGTCATATCATTTTCTTCACAATAGCTTATCCAGCTGTTGGTAATACGAGTTTCAAACGCTTCAAGCATTGTTCTGACAACTTCTTCGCCTGTACTGTTTTCGCCGATATCATACGTTGCGGGGAACAAAAAGCCCTCAAGCTCATATGCAACAGTGCCGTCAGTCGGAACAGAGGAAAGAAAGTCGTAATCATAAGCGTCCTTTGACTTACACGCTTCAAGAAAATCATCAGCACTGCAAATGCCATTATCCTCCATCACATCAGCAATGTCAAATACATTATATCCCTCGGGAATACAAACCGAAACAGTTTGATGTGAAATGTCGGGCGACTGTAATTTCTGCGCAATTTCCTCATAGCTCATTTGTGAATCAAGATAATATTCGCCGTTGATATACGTAAAGTCGGGATAATTCTTGTCCATCCAGTAAGACCAGACCGTATCATTCATAATAATGTCATTTTGCTTTAGTTTCAAGCTGACATCATATTGAAAATCAGATGATTCAATTACAAGTGTATATTCAGTATCGCTGTTTCTGTTGCCGTTAATATCATTTGTAACATAAGTATAGGCGATATATCCGAGTATAGCAACAAATACAAAAATCAAAATAACAATAACTATTTTTAAAACCGCTGATTTTTTCTTTGCCATTTCATCACCTGTCCTTAATGCTTATTATTCTTTATATCCGACTTTGAAAGCGCCATTGGTATGTGAGGAAGTCCCCTGTCAATAATTTCTTTTCCGATAATCTTAAATCCTATTTTTTCATAAAAAGGCACTGCGTAATTCTGAGCGTCAACAAGCACTTGACTTGCGCCGTTTGAAAACGCTCTTTCAAGCATTGCACGAACTATTTTATCACCGAAGCCTCTGCCACGGTAAGATTTTAAAACCGCTATTCTGCCGATTTTAAAATACGTATCGTCACTGACAAGACGAGCTGTTGCCACAGGCTCACCGCCATTGTAAAGAAGAGCATAACAAACATTTGAATTTTCATTATCAAACTCATCAAATTCAGCGTCTTTATCGGCGCCCTGTTCAAGCGTAAAAACATCGGTACGAATTTTTTTTACAATTTCAAATCTGTAATCATCACAATTGAAAAAAGCAATATTATTCATTAGCTTCATGCACCTTAAGCATATTTGTGGTTCCCGAAATACCGAGAGGAATACCTGCGGTTATTACAACAAGGTCGCCGTTTTTAATAAGCTTTGCTTTAAGCGACACATCGACTGCATGGTCAAAAAGCTCATCAGAATTATTTTTTATCTGACATTTTACAGGGCAAACTCCCCAGCTTAAATTAAGCTGTCTCCAAACCTTGTCGCTGATGGTTGCGCCGACTATATCGGTTGACGGTCTGAATTTTGAAATCATCCTTGCGGTAGTTCCGCTCTTTGTAACAGTAATAATTGCAGAAGCTGAAAGATCATGGGCAGTTGTAACGGTTGCGTGACCTATTGCCGAAGTTATGTTAATCTTATCTTTTTTATTATAAAATTTGTTAAAACGCTTTATATAATCTATATCCTTTTCGGTTGTCATTGCAATCGACGCCATTGTTTCAACAGCTTCAACAGGATGCTTGCCGACAGCCGATTCTCCCGAAAGCATAATTGCGCTTGTTCCGTCATAGATTGCATTTGCAACGTCGGTTATTTCAGCTCTTGTAGGTCGAGGATTTGTTATCATTGATTCAAGCATTTGAGTTGCGGTTACTACTATCTTTCCTGCCTCATACACTTTTCGGATTATCATTTTTTGAATTGACGGAATAAGCTCAAAATGGATTTCAACACCCATATCACCACGTGCTACCATTATTCCGTCGGCGGCTTCAATTATATCGTCTATATTTTCAACGCCCTGTGCATTTTCAATCTTAGCAATAATCTTAACATCTTTCCAGCCGATTGCCTCAACATAGTTGCGTAAAATTGTAACATCTGTCGCACTGCGGACAAACGAAGCGGCAATAAAATCGAAATCATTATCCTTACCGTACTGCAAATCAGCCATATCTCTTGATGAAAGATATGGCATTTTAAGATCGACGCCGGGAACATTTACGCCCTTATGATTAGTCAATCTGCCACCGTCAACGACAGTACAATAAATATTGCTTTCGCTGACCTTGTCAACTTTCATTGAAATTAAGCCGTCATTTATAAGTATAGTCGTTCCCGCTTTTACATCTTCTGTAAGTCCATCGTAATTAACGTAGCACCTTTTTTCATCGCCGATACATTCTTTTGTCGTAAGAATATATTTGTCGCCGCTGTTAAGCGCAACGCCGTCGGGATTTTCAAAATCGCCCAAGCGAACCTCAGGCCCTTTTGTATCAAGAAGAGTTGCAATAGGAAGTCCTAATTTTTCACGCATTGCAACTAATTTTTTTAGTCTGGCACTATGGTCGTCATAGCTGCCGTGACTAAAGTTAAATCTTGCCACGTCCATACCTGAAAGCATCATTTTTTCAAGTACGCTGTCATCGTCTGTTGCAGGCCCTAAAGTACAAATAATTTTCGTTTTTCTCATAGTAAACTCCATAGAATTTTTCTAAATTGAATTAATATCAGCAGTCAATAAATCCGCACATTAACCACTATGTAGTATAA
>JAJBVC010000066.1 GCA_020860025.1 Clostridiales bacterium
AAAATTCCAATAATAGCAACTATAACCCAAAATGCCATAATCTTATTTACGGTCAACCTCTCATTGAATTCTTAAACAATACTGCAAACACAAATACAGCACCGATAACAATCCAGAAAAAATCTGCCACCATATTAGCCTTCCTTTCTATACTTAATTTGAAAAGTAATCACATCACTTTTTAATGTTCGTGATGTATTTTACCCTCCATAATATTACGTACTTGAGTAAGGGCAATTTTGAGCGTTTAGCGGACTTTTTAGGCTTTTTTGTCTATTTATGACAAATTGTACTATAATTTTGTATGAATTACCAAATTCATTAGAGATTTTAATGCTTTATTTATTGAAAATAACAATACAATTATTGCACTAAAACAGCGTTTACTCCTCTTAATCATTGTTTTAGAACATATACATCAGGTATTGTGCATTGTATTGTTATTGTTAAGGGAGACGCCCAGCAAACCTTAAATTCTGAACAGTACGAGAGTATCTCGCAGAATTTTTCCTGCTCCGCACCGGAAACGTCTAACATTATCATTTCCACCTTTACGCATCCTTTTGTTTGATTCGAGACAAGAGTTGGTGGGAATGTTTTAAAGCACTGATATTCTTCGTCGTCTTCATTGAACATACCTTTACTTTCTTCAACTACATCTTCAAAAAATTCAATAGTCGATAATAACTTTTTATACTGAGCCAAATTAAGTTCGTACTTTTTATTTTTATTGACTATGCCTATTTCTTCTATTGAAGGGACATCACGCTCATCAGTATTAAATTCTAACTGCTTTGAGTACAAATCCGCACGCAACCTATTGGAAATTTCAACATTTTTTATATCTTTATCCTTATGTATATAAACATATGGTATATTACCCAATATATCCACAGTTTGCTTTTCAATATTTATATCACCAGAATTACATATACATACGGTGCTACAACAGGAGATTATTTTGATAAAATTCTTTAGCTCACTTTCGTCGATAAAAAAGGGGCACTCTTTTTTATATGCCACATGAAAACGACCAACCTGTTCTTTTGGAATTACTTCGAGAGGATTTATTTTTCCGCTATGCACTCCTCTTGTACTATCTTTTTCGATTATGTTCTCAAAAAAGCTCAAAGCCATTAAGTATTTTCCAAACTGGATAGGATTAAGTTCGTAATCCTCGTCGTTTTCCGAATTATTATAGACTTGCATCATTTCACTTATAGATTTGCCAAACTCCTCATTATCCATTGTGTCTGCCATATCCGCAAGCGTCTGCATCGCCCTGATTTCCGACGCTAAGTCTTTTACAACATCATCGGGAACATCAACACCCAACTCATTGCTTAACACCTCGCCCATAGCACTAAATTCCATTTCTTCATCTATAGAAGAATTAAAATCATCAAATTTGTTCATAAATTTTAAACCTTTCTTAATTAAAATCTTTTAGATATTTTTGTTTGCAAACACGTAAACAAAAATTCCAATAATAGCAACTATAACCCAAAATGCCATAATCTTATTTACGGTCAGCCTCTCAATGAATTCTTAAACAATACTGCAAATACAAATACAGCACCGATAACAATCCAGAAAAAATCTGCCACCATATTAGCCTCCCTTTCTATACTTAATTTGAAAAGTAATCACGTCACTTTTTAATATTAGTGATGTAGTTTTCCTTCCCACAGTGATTAACATTGAGTTAGGTCAATTTTGAGCGTTTAGCAGACTTTTTTGGATTTTTTGTCTATTTATGACAAATTGTACTATAATTTTGTATGAATTACTAAATTTATCAGAAGCTTCAATACTTTATTTGTTAAAAATGACAATGGCATTGCTTCGCTAAAATCGTGAAACAATGCCATTGTTTATCTTATAAATTTTGCTGTCTAATACTGTACTTTTTTATACAATACCGCCGTTTATCCCGATAATTTGCCCTGTAATATAGGAGCTTTCCGCTAAAAAGAAAACAGCGTTTGCTACATCATCAGGCGTTCCGAGACGGCACATAGGCACCTCGTTTATAAGGCTTTCCTTATCAAAAGCGCTATTCATTCTCGTATCAATAATACCGGGCGAAACACAATTAACTGTGATTTGACTTGGCGCAAGTTCCTGCGAAAGTGCCTTTGTAAGTCCGATTACGGCGGCTTTGCTCATAGAGTAAGCGACCTCGCATGACGCACCAAGCTGGCCCCACATAGACGACACGTTAATTATTGCACCGCTTTTTTTCGGCACAATTAAATTAACAGCCTCTTTACAGCAGAAAAAATACGATTTTGCATTTACGTTATTTACAATATCATAATCCTGCTCGTCAGTGTCATTTATCATTTTAACTATGCTGACTCCTGCATTATTGACAAGAACGTCTAAATCGCCGATTTTTTCAAAAACAGAATGTATTTCGTCAACATTCTGTAAATCGCAGTAAAGGGCTGTTACGCCGTCATAATCAGGCTTAGTATTATGGTACGTGATATAAACGTCATACCCTTTTGCCAAAAAAAGGAGCGCTGTTGCCTTACCTATACCTGTCGCACCGCCTGTTACCAATACTTTTTTCATATTTCCAGCCTTTCTGACTGCAAAAAATTATCAATACACCTTATGCAGCCGGACAATATATAATAAAAATTTGTCTATTCAGAATTTGTGTCTTCAAATTTTAATTGCAATAAATTTTATCAGCACGATTTTATAATAATCGCAAAAAAGATTATAACACTGACTGTTGTATTTTTCAATCAGATAGGTTATAATTGTTTTAATATATATTTTAAGGACTTGCGTTATGGAAAAAGATTTTTATACAATTTCGGTCTATGTAGACGAAAATGAAAATATGATAGGTATTCCCTGTGGCGAAAGCGATAAGTATGGAATAGCCGATATTGACAAGGTCGTTCTTTTAAAGGCACCTTATTCAGACGCCCAGATTGAAAGCTTTGTTGAAGAAGTTATTTCCTATTGCTATACTAAAAAGCATAATGACGACTCCCCTCTTTCCACTATTGAAAAATATACAAAGAAAAAAGGGTTTGTAAACGCAACGGCTGATTTTACTCTGCTTTCCATTGTTAAAACGAAGCAAAATTATTCGCTTATGCCAACATTTAACGATTATGAAAAAGGCCCGCTTGCCATTGACGATGATGAACGAATACTTTTAAATCCGTACAAAAAGGGAGAGCTCGCCGAGGCTGTCAAGGATTTAATACAGGTATACGTTAAAGCGAATATATTTTACAAAGAAATGCAGGAGATTGAAGAAAAGAAAAACGGCAGCAAGAATAATAAATGAAAAGTATAACCGTTACCGAAGCGGATTCCGGACAGAGAGTAGACAGATTTATTTGCAAAACATTTGATAGACTCCCGAAATCCCTGATGTTTAAGGAAATAAGAAAAAAGAATATAAAAGTAAACAAAAAAAGATGCTCACCTGAGCAGATACTTAATACAGGCGACGAGCTTACTTTATATTTGAACGATGACGTATTGCACATAAAGGAAAAGTATTATGACTTTATGCGTGCCTCAACGGATTTGGATATTATTTATGAAGACAACAACATTTTGCTTCTTAATAAAAAAGTAGGAGTTTTATGCCATCCCGACGGAAGAGATTATATTGATAATCTTGTTGCAAGGGTTAAGCGATATTTATATGAAAAAGGCGAATGGTTGCCCGAAAAATCATCCTTCACACCTGCACTTGCAAACCGTATTGACCGCAATACGGGCGGGATTGTTATTGCGGCAAAAAATTCAAAGGCTTTAAAATCGCTTGGCGACAGTATAAAAGAGAGGAAAACCGAAAAGATTTATCTTACTGTAGTTCACGGCAAAATGCCAAAAAGCGAAGAGGTCTTAACGGCTTTTTGGTCAAAGGATGAGCACAAAAATATCGTTAATATAACCGACAGGAATGAAATCGGCACAAAAAAAATTATAACAAAATACCGTGTTATTGATTTTAACGGCAGTGCCTCTCTCCTTGAGGTTGAACTTTTAACCGGCAGAACTCATCAGATAAGAGCGCATCTTGCTCACATTGGGCATCCTCTTTTCGGCGATGGAAAATATGGCAAAGAGCAAGGCAGATACAGGCAGGCTCTTTACAGCTATAAGATTATATTTCATTTTGAAAATGATAATTTTTTGCATTACCTTGACGGCAAAGAATTTTCAGCTAAAAATATAAAATTATTAGATGATTATAAGAAAGGAAAATACATATGAAAGATAAATTTATAAGAATCCTATCACCGATTACAATAGCAGTTGTTGCCGTGCTTGACGTAGCCGTTATAGCGTATGGCATTTTCGCTATACAAAAGCTCATTTATTATGCGAATGCACGAACTATATTTTTTACAGCCTGCGAAGCTGTAGCTTTTGTCGTTGCAATACTTGTTACTAAGGACATTTTTTCAAACGGCGTTAAGTTTTTTGACGATGAAATGGAATTTACAGGACTTGATGATAATAACATTTTCGCCTACGAAAATATCGCTCAAGTCGAAACCGAAAAAGATATTAAAGCGAGCCTTGTAAAAAATTTTGTTGACAGGCAGTCAAGAATCATTCTCACCTTAAAAAATGATGAGGTTATTACAATTGACATAGGACTTACTACCAAAGGCACACTTGAAAAAATAAAAAATGAAATTGATACC